>QKIM01000288.1 GCA_003249585.1 Deltaproteobacteria bacterium | reverse complement strand
GCTCTTTTTGAGCGTGGATTTCCGGATGCTCACCGTGGAGGGCATGTTCGAGCACACTCCCACCTCCCTTGCCGAGAGCGGGGACTCGGCTACGGGCCTCAGTTGGACCATAGGGGTGCTCTACCGTATCCCGTACAAGGTCTGGAAGTTCACGCCCTATTTCAAGCTGGAGGCCGGCACAATGACCCTGATGGCGGACGCGGGATGGACGGACCATGACCGCCAGGGGGGGCTCGGAGGTGGGGTGTTCTTCCCCATCGCCAAGAACTTCTTCGGGCGCGTGGAGCTCATGGGCCAGATCACCGACGGCTACGAGGACACCTTCGCGACAAACCTCACCTTCCGTGCTGGGATTGGCTACCGATGGGGATTCAGTGACGACAGGGACGGAGACGGCATCGTCAACCGCAAGGACAAGTGCCCCGACGACCCTGAAGACAAGGACGGGTTCGAGGACGAGGATGGCTGTCCCGACCCGGACAACGACGGCGACGGTGTCCCCGACGCAAAGGACAAGTGCCCCGGGACCGACGCCGACAAGGTCGACAACTTCGCCAAGACCAGGGAGGACAAGGACGGGTACCAGGACGAGGACGGCTGTCCCGATCCCGACAACGACGGCGACGGCATCCCCGATGCAAAGGACAAGTGCCCCGGGACGGACGCCGACGCTCCTGATTTCGCCAAGACCAGGGAGGACAAGGACGGCTATAAGGACGACGATGGCTGTCCCGACCCGGACAACGACGGTGACGGCATCCCCGACTCCAAGGACAAGTGCCCCGGGACGGACGCCGACGCTCCTGATTTCACCAAGACCAAGGAGACGATGAACGGATACCAGGACGACGATGGATGCCCGGACACGAAGCCGGTGGTGGTACCGGTGACCCCTGTGAAACCTCCGAAGAAGTTCGTGATCCTGGAGAGGGCGTTCTTCCCGTTCAATATCGCGAGGCTCCGACAGGAGGACCGTGTCGCCCTCAACCGGATCGCGCGTGTGCTGCTGAAGAACAAGAAAATCCTCAAGGTGGAAATCCATGGGCATGCGGGCGCTGTTGGGGCTGACGCGAAGAACACCAGCCTCTCCAGGGAACGCGCCCAGCTGGTGAGGCGTTATCTCATCGGCAGGGGCATCGCTCCCTCCCGCCTCGTCGCCAAGTGGCACGGCACCGCTGAGCCCGTGAAGGACTGCAGCGGCATCGAGAACCGCCCGCAACGAATCCGCTGCGAGGCCCCCAACCGCCGCGTAGAGTTCAAGATTGTGGAGATGAAATAATTCTCCCGACGGGAGGCCATGTGGACGATCCGCGGGAAGGGGGACAGGTCGCCCGTGGCCGTGAACCCTTGCGCTGCCCCCCAGTAGCCTTCATGAGCAGGATACCAAAGGACTTGGGCGACGGTTAAAAATCTTCAGCTAGAACGTGACACTGCTTTATGGACCTGGCGATGATGGCGTCAACATCTGCGCCAACGATATCGACCCCTTCGATGGCAATGGTCGAAAACTCGACAATGCCCAGGAATCCGAAGAGAACGCGCAGATACCGGTCTCCCATCTCAAACCCGGTGGCGGGGCCTTCCATGTAGTGACCGCCGCGCGACACGATGTGGACGGCTTTTCTCCCGGTGCACAGCCCTACAGGCCCGGCCTCCGTGTATTTGAAGGTTATCCCTGTCACGCAGATGTAATCTATGTAGGCCTTCAGAATGGAGGGCAGCCCAAGGTTCCAAAAAGGTGCGGCGATAACATACTTGTCGGCTTCCAGGAACTGGTAGGCGTATTTGAGGATGGGGTGCGCCGTGCTCGACTCGTCTTTGGGACCGAAAACGGACTCGATGTCTCCCCCTGTGAGAAAATGGATATCCTCATCATAGAGATTGAGCACCGTGATCTCGTCGTTTGGATTGTGCTGTTTGTAGGCGGCGATGAACTCGTCAGACACCTTGAAGGTCTTCGACGTGCCCTCAGGTTTGGAGTTGGCTTTGATGTAGAGAACTTTACTCATGCTTTCCTCTCCTTTTGACTCTCGACGGAGCCGGCTTGATTTTTTTTTGAACGTGAATTCAGGTTCTAGTGCAAATGAGCGGTGAAGAAACCTCCAAATTTGAAAAAATCGCTCCGGGAGCCTTTGGGGGCTCGCCATCCGCACCATGCGCCGTCGTGAATGCAGGCCCGGGACATTGAACGTTCCTCAGACGGGTCAGCCGGCTCTGGCCAGGGCCGCATATGCTGCATCGCTGACGGGCTCCAGCCATTCGTTGGAGGTATCTTCCCCGGGGATCTCCACGGAGATGTGGCTGAACCAGCTGTCGGCCTTTGCCCCGTGCCAGTGCTTGACGCCCGTGGGGATGTACACGAGGGACCCCTCCGAGAGACTCTGCGGTGCCTTGCCCTCCTCCTGATACCACCCCTCGCCGGCGGTACAGATGAGCATCTGGCCACCGCCGCTTTTCGCATGATGGATGTGCCAGTTGTTGCGGCACCCCGGCTCGAAGGTGACATTGGCCAGAAACAGCGGGGTCTCACCGGGTTTCACCAGGAAGTTGAGGAAGGAGTCTCCCTTGAAGTACCTCGCGAACATCTCGTTGGGTACGCCCGTGCCGAACATGTTGACTTTTTCGAATGCCTCTTTGGTCGTGTATTTCATTTTGAATCCTCCTTGTCAGCCCATACTGCTTTTGCCATGCGGAACACCGCCCATGCCTTGGGCCATCCGACATAGAAGGCGAGCTGCGTCAGCACTTCCGCGATTTCTTCCTTGCTGATGCCGTTTCGTTTCGCGTTGTGCAGGTGAAACTCCAGGGAGCTGTCCGTGATGCCGCTGGACATGAGCGCGGTCACGGTGATCAGGCTCCGGTCCCGCAGGGAGAGCTGCCCGGTGCGCGCCCATACCTGTCCGAAGAGTACATCGTCGTTGAGCTCGGCGAACTTCGGGGCGAAATCACCCAGCTGGTCCCGGCCGGCGGTTACTTTGGGATTGCTCATGATACCATCCTCCTTTATTTCGATGGCGCGTATTTCGAGACACGCACCGTGCCACTCAGGGCGGTGAGATTTTTCAGCCCCGACGCAATGGTGCCCAGGGAGACCAGTCCCGCGGCATATCCGAAATCCTTGTAGAAGAATGCCAGGTTGCCCCAGGGCGCGTA
>QKIM01000661.1 GCA_003249585.1 Deltaproteobacteria bacterium | reverse complement strand
TGTCCTCCTTAGTTCCCGGCGTTCGCGGCCTTCACCACGATCTTGTTCTTGGCGATCTTGGCGCGGCACACGGCGGCCGTCTGCTGGTCGCCCAGGTATACCTTGATCTTGCGGATGTTCTCCCGGGTCTCCGGGATGAGCACCTTCTCGTACAGGTTGATGCGCTGGGTGGTCTTGGTGAGTTCATGCTGCAGGAGGTCGAACTTCTGCGTGACGGTGCGGATGAGCTCCTGGGCGGAGATGGCCTTCTCGAAGAAGTCGATGGCCGCGTCGAAGAGCCAGGGAGTGGCGACCAGCGAGTAGGGCTGCTTCTTGAAGTGCACCTGTCTGAAGTCGGGCACCTTCACTCCCGCCACGTTGACCGTCTCCACCTCGACCCTGTCCACGGACAGGATCTGGCGCACCAGGGGCGCGGACTGCTCGAGCCTCCCGGCCCAGGAGCGGGCCCCGTCGACGACCTTCGAACGCCGACCCTCTGCCTCGGTGATCTCGATCCTGGCCTTGCGCACCTCGGTCTGCAGCTGTTGCTTGCGCAGCTCGAGGGTGGGGAGAAACTCAAGATACAGCTTGAGCGACTGGTTCTGCTCTCGAAGGCTGTTCTTGTTCAGTTTGACCTTGTCGCTCATGGTTTACTGCCCTTTCGGCCAGTGCTTGTCGATGATGTCCTTCTTGATGCCGACCTCGTTGGGGTTGAAGCACTCTGCCATGGTCTTCCAGCCGAGGTCCAGCGCGTCGTCGAGACCGATGTCCACCTTGAGGGACATGAAGCGCTCCTGGAACAGATCGGCGTACCTGAGAAACTTCTCGTCGGTCTCGGTCTTCTCGAAGCCCATGGAGATCTTCTTCTTGGACTCCAGCGCGCGGGCGAAGAGGCGGATCATGGCGTTCATGACGGGGCCGTGATCCTTGCGGGTCACCTTGCCGATAACCAGCTGCTTGAGGCGCGACAGGGAACCGAAGGGGTTGATCATGCCGTTGACCAGGTAATACTGGCCCTCGGTGATGTACCCGGTGTTGTCGGGGACGGGGTGGGTCACGTCGCCGCCGGGCATGGTGGTGACGGCCAGGATCGTGATGGAGCCCGCGCCCTCGAAGTCGACGGCCTTCTCGTAGCGGGAGGCCAGGTCGGAGTACAGGGAGCCGGGATAGCCCAGGTTGGAGGGCACCTGCTCCATGGCGACGGAGATCTCCTTGAGGGCGTCGGCGAAGGCCGTGAGATCCGTGAGGAGGACCAGCACGCGCTTGCCGCGGATGCCGAACTGCTCGGCGACGGCCAGGGCCATGTCGGGGACCAGCAGGCGCTCCACCACGGGGTCTGCGGCCGTGTGGACGAACATGACCGTGCGGTCCATGATGCCGCCCTCTTCAAACTTGCGTTTGAAGCCGATGTACTCGTCGAACTTTAGGCCGATGCCGCCGAGGATGATGATGTCGGCGCGGGCCTGCAGGGCGATACGGGCCAGGAGCTCGTTGTAGGGCTCGCCGGGGGTGGAGAAGATGGGGAGCTTCTGGCTCTCCACCAGGGGGTTGAAGATGTCGATCATCGGGATCCGGGTCTCGATGAAGTTGCGGGGGACGATGCGCTTGATGGGGTTGACCGACGGTCCGCCGATGGGGACCTCCTCGGCCTCATCCACTTCCGGCTTGCCGTCGATGGGGACGCCGGAACCCGAGAAGATGCGGCCCAGCAGCTCGTCGGTGTACTTGACGTTCATGGGATGCCCGAGGAACCGGACCTTGGCGGAGTTGGAGAGCCCCTTGGCACCGGAGAACACCTGCAGCGACACCTTGGTGTCCTCGATACGGATCACCTGCGCCAGGGAAGTGTCCCCTTCGGGGTTGGTGATGACCGCCAGCTCCCGGTAGGTGATCCCTTCAGCGGGAAGTTCGATGATATCACCGATGATATTCGTGATATGGGTGTATTCCTTAAACAAGGCGGCCTCCTCCGGATACGATGAGCTGTTCAACCTCGCTCACCAGCGCGGCATACTCCTCGGAATCGTCCTTGAAGTAGTTCTTCTGGTAGAATTTGTCCTGGAGATTCATGAAGAAGGAGCGTGCCTCCTTCTTGTTGCCGAAGGTGAAGGTGGTCTCGAGCGCCTTCTGCAGGAGCTTGAAGTCGTTGACCTGTCGCCTCAGATCGGCGGCGCAGTCGATGTCGTCGAAGGCGTTCTGCTGCAGATAGGTGAAGTCGATGAGTTCGGACTTGAGATAGAGGATCAGGTCCTCGATGGAGATGCCCTCCTCGCCAACGACGGTCATCATCTTGCCGACCTCGGCGCCCTCGCGCAGCATGGTCCGCGCCTTGCCCACCATGTTGGTCCACTCCTTGTCCAGATCGCTGTTGAGCGCGTCGACCATCTGGTCGAGGTACAGGGAGTAGGAGTCCAGGGGATCGATGGCGGGGTACTTGCGCTCGTCGGAACGTTTTCTGGAGAGCCCCAGGAAGGCGCCGACGACCTTGAGGGTAGCCTGGGTGACGGGTTCCTCGAAGTTGCCGCCGGCGGGAGAGACGGTCCCGATGAGGGTGACCGCGCCCTTCTCGCCGTTGTGCAGCTCCACCAGGCCGGCGCGCTCGTACAGGCCGGCGATGCGGGACTCGAGGTAGGCCGGGAAGGCCTCTTCACCGGGGATCTCCTCGAGGCGGCCGGACATCTCGCGCATGGCCTGGGCCCACCGGGAGGTGGAGTCGGCCAGGACGAGGACGTCGAGCCCCATCTGCCGGTAGTACTCGGCCAGGGCCACGCCCGTGTACACCGAGGCCTCGCGGGCGGCGACGGGCATGGAGGAGGTGTTGCAGATGATGATGGTGCGGTCCATGAGGGAGCCGCCCGTCTTGGGGTCCTCGATCTCCGGGAACTCGTGGATGAGCTCCACGACCTCGCCCGCACGCTCCCCGCAGGCGACCACGATGACGAGATCGACGCTGGAGTACTTGGACATCAAGTGCTGGAGAACCGTCTTGCCGGCGCCGAAGGGGCCGGGGATGCAGGCCGTGCCGCCGCGGGCCACGGGGAACATGGTGTCGATGAGGCGCTGCTTGGTGGTGAGCAGCTCCTCGGGGAAGATCCGCTGCCGGTAGGCCTTGATGGCCTTCTTGACGGGCCACTCCTGGATCATGCTGATCTTCTGGACCTTGCCCGAGAGCTCGAGC
>QKIM01000644.1 GCA_003249585.1 Deltaproteobacteria bacterium | reverse complement strand
CCTCGCGGGTGATGTAGACCACCTGCCCGGTGATGTCGGACAGGAGGGTGGTGAGCGAGGAGATGGCCACCTTGTCGGGCTGGAGCAGGGTCTCCTCGGGTTCCTTGCCGAAGGCCTCCCACCGCATGGGGGTCGAGGTGCGCTCGGGGTTGATGGTGTTGATGCGCACGGCGTCGGGGAGCAGCTCCTCGGCCAGCGCCTGCACCAGGTTCACGATGGCGGCCTTGGTGGAGGAGTAGGAGGAGTAGAGCGCCCGGCCCCGGGTGTAGGAGCTGGAGGTGAACAGCAGGATGCAGCCGCGGGTCTTCTTGAGGTGGGGGACCGAGGCCTTGATGACGTTGACGGACCCCATGTAGTTGATGGCGATCTCCTCGTGGAGGTCTGCGAGGTCGCGGGTCTCCAGCTTGCCCATGCGCAGAACGGCCGCCGTGTTGACGACGTAGTCGATCTTCCCCTCCAGCCGGGACACCTGTTCCAGGGCCCGCTCCACGGTCGCGTAGTCGGCCACGTCCACCTTGTCGCTCCGGGAGAAGCCGTGGACCTTCGCGCCATACAGGCCGGCGATCTCCACGATGGACTTCCCGATCCCCCGGCTGGCGCCGAACACCACGAGCACCTTGCCCTCGAGGCGTTCGGGCGTGAGTCTGTTCTCGTGATGGATCTTCCGAAGCTGGAACAGCTTGTCGGCGTAGACGATGTCCTCGAGGTAGGTGATCTTGATGTTCTCCGTGGAGCCGCGCACCACGAAGATCTCCGAGAGCTTGTAGTGGAGGATCAGGCCGCAGTCGTCGGTCACGTTCTCGTTGCGGTCCGATTCGGCCAGGCTGTGGGCCCGCTTGATGATGCCGGCCCTGAAGGCCTGCGGGGTCTGACCCTGCATCATGTACTTGCGCTCGGGGATGGAGGCGATGCAGCTGGCGTCGTTGACTCTGAGCACGGTGTCCGTGGCGGGGATGGCCACGTCCACGGCGTGGTGCTTGTCCAGGGCGTCGATGCATTCCTGGATGATCTCGGCAGAGATGAAGGGGCGGACCGCGTCGTGGATGAGCACCTTGGCAGCATCATCATTGACGGCGTTGACGCCTATGGAGGAGCTCTGCCGGCGAGTCTGTCCTCCGTTGAGGAGCTTGGTCACCTTTTTGTAGCTGGCCTTGAGGAGGATCTCCTCCATGGTGTTGCGGTAGTCGGGGTTGATGACGATGATGATCTCGTCGACGCCGTCGTGCCGCTCGAAGGTGTCGAGGGTGTGCTCCACGATGGTCTTCCCGGCGATCTTGATGAACTGCTTGGCGATGTTCTGGTTCAGGCGCTCCCCTTTTCCGGAGGCCAGTATCACGGCGACGACTTTTCTCGACATGGTGAAGAACCCTTTCGCCCTGCGGCTCTCAACGGGGACCCGAAGTCTCTGATCCGGCACGACTGTTGCGGCCTCGCCGCGGGGCGCTCAGAGTATATCGACTTCCCCCGGTCAGGCAAGCCTTTCCTCGGAGCCATCGGGAGGGAGTGCAAAACTCAGGACCGGATCCCTTTTCACTTTGACATGGGCCGCGACCAGGGCACAGTATCGGACAGGAAACGAGCAACCCCCTTCAGCGGAACCGGACACGAGAGACCATGAAATCCATCCCGACAGATCAGAACCTGGTGGCCTACTGCGGGCTCTATTGCGGAGCGTGCAAAAAGTATCTTCAGGAGAAATGCTCTGGCTGCCACGAGAACATGAAGGCATCCTGGTGCAAAATCCGAACGTGCTGCATAAACGCCAGCTACGCCTCCTGCGCGGACTGCGCAGAGCACATGAACCCCGATGACTGCAAGAAATTCAACAATTTCATTTCGAAAATCTTCGCAGTCATCTTCAAGTCCGATCGCGCCGCGTGCATCCGGAAGGTGAAGGAGATCGGACTCGAGAAATATGCGGCCTTCATGGCGAAAAGCGGGCTGCAATCCATCAAACGCAAATAGCGCATCCCCCTCCTGCATGGTCAACAGCATTTTTCCGTGTCAGGCGCCGTCAGGTTCCGGTTGAGTCGGGGGCTTCTCAGGGCGTTGACCCTGCGAGGGGGGCGAGGCGGGCGGCCCAGGAGGGGTCCGCCGAGGCGAAGGTGATGCGGCGCGCCTCGGGGCCGGTGATGGCCAGCCGGACATGGAGGGTATGTTGCGGAATCTCCTCTGGGAAGTTGTCCCACCACTCCACGGCCACGATGCCGTCCCCCCGCAGGAGGTCGTAGTACCCGATCTCCATGAGCTCATCGGGCTCTTCGAGGCGGTACAGGTCCAGGTGGAAGAAGGCGCCCTCGAAGGTCGGTGTGCTGCAGGCATACTGGTTGATGATGGTGAAGGTGGGGCTGGTGACGTAGACATCCTCGGGGACGCCGAGCCCAAGGGCGAGCCCCTGCGCAAACCGGGTCTTCCCCGCCCCCAGCGTCCCCGAGAGCGAGAGGGCGTCCCCGGCGCGGAGCAGCCCCGCCAGTGCCAGGGCCAGATCCCCTGTCTGCTCCTCGGAGACCGTTTCGCGGACCAGGACGTCATCGGACGGCGTCATCGGGCTCGCCTCCAAACCGTTTGGCATAGTAGGCCCTGGAAGGCTTCTTCCAGTAGAGCCAGATGCCCAGGCCGAAGATTCCCAGGGAGATGATCTGGGAGGTGGACAGGTAGAGCAGGGAGCCCCTGGGATCGTTGCGCAGGAACTCTACCAGGAACCGCTGGACGGCGTAGGCCACGGCAAAGAAGGCGAAGACCTCCCCGTCGAAGCGCTTGCGTTTGCGGATCACCAGATAGGCAACCAGGAAGATGATGAGGCTCGCCACCGCGTGGTACAGTTGGGTCGGGTGCACATGGAGCGAGAACCTGCTGTTGCTCAGGATGTATCCCGCCTTCACGTGGTCGTCGAAGGGCCCTATGCCCCGCGGATACCGGATGCTCATGAACAGCTCCGTGGGCTTCCCGTAGCAGCAGCCGTTGAGGGTGCACCCGATGGAGCGGGTCAGCGCCAGCCCCAGGGGCAGGATGTACCCGAAGATGTCGGCTATCTTCCATGGCGGCAGCTGGAAGTGCCGCATGTACCAGAAGGCGAAGAGCACCGCGAAGATGAACCCGCCGTAGAACACCAGGCCGCCCTTCCACACCTTGAAGACCGACAGACAGTCCCGCGGGGGGTAGC
>QKIM01000318.1 GCA_003249585.1 Deltaproteobacteria bacterium | reverse complement strand
CAGATGGGGCTCGGAGTGGGCACCCTGTCCGAGGACCTGGGTCCACTTGGTGAAGTGCTTCATGCCGAGCTCGTCGATGTACTCCATGACCTCGGAATCCATGGACGAGCGGTAGATGACAAAGGTGAAGGTGAGGGTGTGTTCGTCCATCAGGCGTTCTCCTCGGCTTTGAGTTTGAGTTCCTTGAGGTGCCGCTTGTGTGCGCGGGCCTTGCGCCGCTCGATGCGCCGCTGGTGTCCGAGCTCGAAGAAGGTGTACATCACGGGCACGAAGAAGAGGGTCAGGAAGGTGGAGACGATGAGGCCGCCGATGACGACCGTGGCCATGGCCACCCACATCTCCGAACCCTCGCCGGTGCTCTGGGAGAGCGGGATCATGCCGATGATGGTGGTGACCGTGGTCATGAGCACGGGCCGCAGGCGGCTGGTGCCGCCCTGCATGACCGCCTCGATGACCCCCTGGCCTCGGGCCCTGAGGATGTTGATGTAGTCCACGAGCACGATGCCGTTGTTGACCACGATGCCCACAAGCATGATGAGGCCGACGAAGGAGAGCAGCGAGAGGGTCTGACCGCTGATGACGAAGGACCACAGTGCCCCGAGCATGGCGAAGGGGATGGTGAAGAGCACGATGAAGGGATCGCGCAGGGACTCGAACTGGGCGGCCATGACGAAGTAGACCAGGAGGGCTCCGAGGAGCATGGCCAAAAGCAGGAGGTTGAAGCTCTCGTTCTGCTCCTCGCGGGCGCCGGCCAGGGCTATGTTGAAGCCCTCGGGGGCCTTGACGGTCTTGAGCATGGTCTCAACGTCCTTGGAGACGCTGCCCAGGTCCCGGCCGCTGATGTCGGCGGAGACCGAGACGATGCGCTGCTGGTTCTTGCGCTCGATGGCCACGGGGCTCTGGGACTGCGCCAGGTGGGCGATGTTGCCCAGGTCCACGTAGCTGCCGCCCGCCGAGGGGATCTTGAGGTTCATGAGCTTTTTGAGCGAGGAGCGGTCCTGGGGGCGGAGCCTCAGGAAGACGTCGTACTCCTTGCCGCCCTCGCGGAACTTGGAGACGGTCACGCCGTTGTAGGCCGTGCGCACGGTGTTGCCCACGGTGTACATGTTCACACCCATCATGGCGGCCTTCTCGCGGTCCACCTGGACGCCGATCTCGGGGACACCGTCGCGCCGGCTGATCTCCACGTCGGAGATGCCAGGGATCTGTTTGAGCTTCTGCTCGATGGTGTTGGCCAGGGTGGAGGCCACGGCCTCGTTCTCTCCGGCGATTTCCACCACCACGGGCTTGGCGCCGCCGAACATCATGCTCTGCATCTGGTCCTCGGCGGAGATCTTGATGGTTGCGCCGGGGAAGATAGTCGTGAGGTGCTGGAGATCCGCGGCGATGTCCTTGTTGCTGCGGGAGCGCTTCTTCTTGCTCACCAGGGACATCATGATAGTGGCGTAGTTGTCGCCCTGCTGCTGGCCGCCGAAGGAGGCGCCGATGGCGCTGTCCGAGCTCTTGCCCCACGTGGCGAGGAGGGCCTGGACCTCGGGGACCTCCTTGAGGATGCGGGCCGCCAGCTCCCTGGTGACCTTGGCCGTGTTCTCCTTGCGGGTGCCCTGGGGCAGCTCGACGCGGGCCTGGAGGAAGCCGTTGTCCATCTGGGGCATGAACTCCGTCCCCACGTAGGGCACGATGAGGATGGAGGAGAGGGTGATGGCGATGACCAGGGTGAAGGTCAGCAGCTTGTTGTGGAGCGCGACGTGGAGCAGGTAGCGGTATCCCGACTCCAGCCCCTTGAAGCCGAGCTCCGACTTGTCATAGAGCCAGCCCAGCACGCCCTTGGGCCTGAGTTCCTTGACCATGATGGAGGCCAGGGTGGGGACCAGGGCCATGGCGACGACCAGGGAGGAGAGGAGCGCGATAACAATCATAAACGCCAGTTGGGAGAAGAGGACACCCACGATGCCGCCGAGGAAGACCACGGGGAAGAAGATGACGACCGTGGTGAGGGTGGAGGCCATGATGGCGCCGGACACCTCGGAGGCGCCCTCCATGGCGGCCTCCCGGGGCCGGGCGCCGCGCTCCAGGTGCTGGAAGATGTTCTCCAGCACGACGATGCCGTTGTCCACGACCATGCCGATGGCGATGGACAGCGAGGTCAGGGAGATCATGTTGATCGTGTACCCCTTGATGTACATGAAGAGGAAGGTCACGATCATGGAGGTGGGGATGGTGATGGCCATGATGATGCCGCCGCGGAGGTTCCGCAGGAACAAAAGGATGACCAGGATGACGAAGAGACCGCCCGTGATGACCACGTTCACCAGGTTGTCGATGGTCCTCACGATGTTTTTGGAGAAGTCGCGGATGATGACCAGCTTCACGTCCTTGGGCATGGCCTTGTCCAGGACCTTCATCTTCTTGAGCACTGCGCCGGCGACCTTGACCGTGTTGGCCGAGGACTGCTTTTGCACCATGATCATCAGCGAGGGCCCCGTCTGCCCTTCCGCGAAGTAGGTCTGTTCCGCCGTGGAGTCCAGCACGGTGGCCACATCCCGCAGGTAGACCACGGCACCGGTCCTGGGGTTCATGCCGACCACGAGGGAGTTCAGGTTCTTCGCTTCGGTGATCTCCCCGGGGACGCGCAGCATGAAGGTGGTGTCGTTGATCGAGACGTTGCCGCCGGGCACCGTGACGTTGGAGGCGGCGATGAGGCCCTTGACCGCCTCGTAGGAGACGCCCGACTCCTCCATGCGGCGCCGGTCCAGCTCGATGCGGATCTCCCGCTTGATGCCGCCGATGATCTGCGCATTGGCCACGCCGGGGATGCGCTTCAGGGGTGTGACGATGTTGTCCTCGGCGAACTGGCGCAGTTTGGGCCAGCGCTCGGGAGTGGACTGGACCGAGAAGATGAGGACGGGCATCATCGACATGTCGAACTTGAAGAGGAAGGGCTCCTCGGCCCCCTCGGGGAGGTTGCGCTTGACCATGCCGAGCTTGTCGCGGATGTCGTTGGTTGCGTCCGAGAGCTTGGTCTCCCAGTCGAAGGTGATGGAGATCATGGACACGTTCTCCTCGGACTTCGAGGTGATCTTGTCCACGCCGCTGACGGTCGCCAGCTGCTCCTCGAGGAGCTTGGTCACATTCTTCTCCACGTCCTTGGGGCTGGCGCCGGG
>QKIM01000120.1 GCA_003249585.1 Deltaproteobacteria bacterium | reverse complement strand
GGCGGTACGGCGGTACGTTAACTCCTGGAGCCATCCTTCCACCGTACCGACCTACCGCTGTACGCTCAGGGCACCAGCGCGTCGCACAGCCGGGCCAGCCGCCGCAGCTGGCTGGAGTCGAGCGGCGCGGTGAAGGCCGCCAGGGCGTCCCGCAGCTCCGGGTCCACCCGGTCCAGCAGCTCGAGGCCGGCCCGGGTGATGGTCGCGATCGACTCCCGCCGGTCCTCCGGGTTGCGGCCGCGGCGGACCAGCCCCTGGCGGCACAGCCGGTCCAGCATCCGGGTCACGTCGGGCGACCGGTGGATCATCCGTCGGGCCACCTCGCAGCGGGGGTGTCCGCCCGGATGAACGCCCCGCAGAATCCGGAGGACGTTGTACTGGTCCGTCGAAAACGCAGAGGAACGATGAGGGCGGGGTCATACCCGAGAGCCCGAACCTCCCCAGGCATCACGCCGATGATCTCCCGGGAGCGCCCGTCGACCTCGAGGGTCTGCCCCACCGCAGTGGGGTCCGCTCCGAACCGGCTTCGCCAGTACCCTTCCCCCAACATGATGGTGGCCGGTCCGTCTGGATCCATATCAGCTTCCGTGAAGATCCTTCCCACCAACGGCTGACTACGGACGGCGCGAAACACCCCGTCGGTCACCTCCAGGCTCGCCACCGCCTCGGGGGCCCCTCTCCCGGTAACGGAGACAGAGGATCCAGAGAACATCCCCAAAGCTTCGAAGGACCGTGCCTCGTCCAGATACGTGAAATGCCAGGCTGCACACTGGCCGACATCGGGCATTCCGCGCCCAGGCGCCGAGTGCTGAACCGCCACTAGCCCTTCGGCATGGTCGAAGGGCAAAGGAGAGAGGACCACCGCGTGCACCAGGGTGAAGATGGCGGTGGTGGCCCCGATGCCCAGGGCCAGGATCAGGATGGAGACACCGGAAAACAACGGACGCTTTGCGAGCCCTCTCAACGAGACCCGAAAGTCCCGCCCCAGGTCCGCCAAAGGAACCCACCGCCCTCCTTTTCGGCGAAGCATCTCTTCCCGTTCTTCAGCCCAGCGGTTCATTCGAGATCGAACCCGACCCCGTTCGCACTTCTCGAGCTCCCGGCCGGCCTCAGCCGGATCTCCCAGCCAGGCCAGGACCTGCGCCTCGGCCTCTTGAGGGGAGGCCCCACGAGCCTCCGCCTCCGACTGCATCTCTTCAAGATGATCTGCGAGCTCCTGAATGATCCGGTGATCTCGGCCTTCTGCCATGGTGGGGAGGTCCAGATTATCGGACAGCCACTTCTTCCAATTGCGCATCGTTCAACTCCTGAAAGTCCCAATGCCGAAGCAGGACGATCGGATCAAGCAGGGCTCGCCCGCATTGGCCGCGGGAAGCCGGGCTCGCGCCGCCTACCCACATCAAGCCGGGCTCACCCCGATCACCTGGTTCACCATGGAGGAGAAGGCCTCCCACTCCCTGCGTTGCCGCGCCAACTCCGCCTTCCCTGCCGACGTCAGCTTGTAATAACACCGCCGCCGCTCTCCCTCCCGCTCCATCCACCGACCCTTGATCCACCCCCGATCCTCCATCCGGTAGAGAACGGAATAGAGGGTGGACGCCTTGAATTCGAGCCGGCCGCGCGACCTCCGTTCCAGTTGTTTGCCGATCTCATAACCGTGCCGAGGGCCGGCCTCCAGGGAGGAGAGGACGAGAAGCTCCAGGCTCCCGCGTTTCAGGTCCGGGTTGAACATCTGGCTCTCCAAAGGACTTTCCATGAACGGTTCCAGGCAGGTCGCAAGCCCAACCACCAGCAAAAAGACAGATCGGGGAGATTTCGCCACATGATACTTCGCGTGGCGAAACCTCCTCTCCCTACGTTGGACGAGTCCGGGAGGTTGCAGGTTTGAATTCAGCTCACGCGGAGGAGGCGGGGAAAAAGGATCCGCCCGGCCTGCACGCACTCGTGCGGGCCGGGCGGTGGTGGAATCATCCCGAGCTAGCTATCCGCCTCTACCTCCTCAGCACGGGAACCCGGATCTGGGAAGGATACTGTGCGGAATGATGGACCTGATTTCGGGCTGGCACCCCTTCCGTCTCGTCGTAGTTGTTCCCGCCGGTGTTGAGATTCCTGGTAAACCGGGGGAAGTTCGAGCTGGACACCTCGATGCGGAGTCTGTGGCCCGGAGCGAAGAAGTTTGAGGTGGACATGGGGCTCACCTCCACCTGGTAAACCTGGCCCGGCGCCATGAAGACCTGCCTGTCGTAGCCCTCCCGGTAACGCACCCGCTGAATGGTCTCGTCCAGATTGAAGGCGGTGCCGTCGGGGTAGACATCCAGCAACTTCACCGTAAAGTCCGTGTCCCGGGCATCGGACGAAACGTAGAGGGTGATCCCGATGGTGCCGCTGACCTCGATCCCTTCTTCAAAGGGGTCCGAGGTGTAGACCAGGATGTCCTCTCGCGAGGCCTCCACTTCCTGCTGGTCGAAGGCCCCGGCGTCGATGGCGCCCCCGATGCAGCAGACGTTCCCTCCGTGGGAGATCACGGGGTCCGTGGGGTCGTACGTGAACGCATCGAGCTCGGCCCCATCCGCCATTTCGGGGATCAGACGACCGTCACCACCCAGCGTGTTGGCGCTGCCGTCCGAGTCCAGGTAGTAGGTCACCGTCTCCACTCCCTGGGGAGGCCAGGTATCCGACGTGTTCCACTCGTTCGAGCCCATGGTGTAATAGCGGACTCTGGGCAGGGAGTCCGTGAGCCCGTTCTGCTCTCCCTTTAGCCAATAGTCGAACCAGGCATAGACGAGGTCGTCGTAGTCCCATCGTGCGTCGCCTACGCTTCGCTCGCCCACCTCCGTGTCCTCTGTCGCCCGGGTGTATGCACAGTGGGTCACCGGCGCCACCATGGCGAACTGGTTGTCCCGGGTCTCCGCGTCCAAGCCGTTCTCCCTCACATGGTTGAAGAGCGCGAGGTTGGGCCCGATGGAGACGTCGTACCAGGACATGAACCAGAAACTGGGCACACCGAAGGGCTCGTTGTCGTGGTAGAGACCGCCCCGATACCAGGCCGGGGCGTCGGGGGTGCGTTGAATCATGCGGCCACCCGTGGCCACGGGAGCCGAATCAGCGAAAACCCCTTCGGGACCGTCCACATAGCGCATGATGTCTTCCACAGGCAGGTGCCAGA
>QKIM01000395.1 GCA_003249585.1 Deltaproteobacteria bacterium | reverse complement strand
GGGGGACTGTACCGGCGGTTCTGGGAGATGCAGGTGGTGGACTGAGGGCGCAGGAATCCTCTGGTCGGGACCCCTGCGTTGCAAAAACATGGGTGGGAGAGATTATTTCATGACGTTGGTGCGATGGCACTGGCAGCAGTAGCCGGACTTGCCCTTGGACTGCTCGGTCCTGCACTTGGAACATTCGGTGTGGCGACAGTAGGAACATTTTCTAGCCATGGTGGTCTCCTTGGGTTGTAGGGGTGTTGCCCGGAGGCGATTCCAAAAATATAGCAGGAACGCCCGGCAGTTTGCGAAAAAAAACGATGGCCGGAAAAAAAGAGGTCTTCCCGGGCGATCAACAGCCGGCCCTCAAGGCAGAGGGTAGTGCCCGAGCGCTTCGGGGAAAGGGGTCAGTCTCAGAAACTCCCCCACCAGCGCGACCACCAGCTGCCGCTCCCCATCGCCGAACCGTCCGGGTTCGGGGCTGTCGATGTCGAAGACGCCCAGACACGCACCATCAGCCATGAGGGGCACCACCAGCTCTGACCGGGAGGCCGGATCACAGGCGATATGATCTTCGAAGGCCCGCACGTCCTCGATGAGAAGGGGCTCCCCGAGTTGGACGCACCGCCCACATACGCCCCGATCCAGCTCGATGGGGTTGCACGCAGGCTTGCCCTGAAACGGCCCCAACCTCAGTTTCCCCGACCGCAGGAAATAGAAACCGGCCCAGTTGATGCGTGGCAGAACGCTCCAGATGAAGGCGGCAAACTGGGAAGCGTTCACGAGGAGATCTCCCTCCTCACCGAGGAGGGCGTCGACCTGGGCCGTCAGAAGTGCGAGATCATCGGTCATCATGGAAGGATGGTACCACAGGGAGGAACCGTGGTATAGTCCCCCGGCCGGCACACGCCGGCGATCGGAGCCGCCATGATCCCCATCACCGCCGACGAGCTCGCACAGGTGGTCGAGAGCCTCCACGGACTCGTCACTGGAGTCCGGGTCGAGAAGATCGTCGAACCAGACCCTGAGAGCCTCCTCATTGTCACCCGTGGAGAGAACCTGCACCTGTGCATCATCCCGGAGCTGGGTCACCTGGGAGCGCTGGAAAAAATCAGCCGCGGCGAGAGCAGCACCTTCACCATGCTGCTGCGCAAACACGTCGGAAACGCCTTCATCAAGTCTCTCGCCCTGCTTCGTCCCAACGACCGGCTCCTGGCCGTGGACTTCTCCACGGGGCACCGGCTAGTGGCAGAATTTACCGGGCGGCACGGCAACCTCCTGCTCCTGGACCCCGAGGGTGTCATCCTCGGACTCCATCATTTCAGCGCTTCGACCACACGGACCCTTCGCACGGGCTTCCCCTACGAGCCTCCACCGGCGCCTCGTGAAGAGAGGACGCTTCCTCTCAGGTTCGGAAACGCGCATGACGCGACGGCTTTCTTCGGCCCCTGGCTCAAGGAACGGCGACGTCAACAGTGTGTCCGCGCCGTCTGTGCCGGTCCTTCCCGTGAGCTCAACCGCGCCCGCCGGGCTCTTGGCGCCCTCAAACGGGACCGGGAGCGGTGTATATCCCTCACGGCCGAGCAGAGGCTGGGAGAGCTCTACCTCATCGCCAAATGGCAGTGGCCCGACGGCTCACGGGCGCTCCGTCTGGATCCCGCCCCCGACGGAGGATCCCCCATCACCCTCACCCTGCCAACAGGATGTGCAGGTCCCGTGGCGGCTGCGCAGCTGCATTTCGCCCACGCCAAGAAGGGAAAACGCGGGCTCGAACACGTCGCGAAGCGGGAACGGGAGCTCGAAGCGCGCTGCACAAAGCTGGAGCGGGAGCTGGAGCGTCTCAGGGCGCTCCCGCTGGAAGAGCTGGCGGTCCTGGTTACGCAGTCCCTCCCGGCGCACACAACCCGTATCCCCGAAGGATCGACCCCAAGGCAGTCGACGCCCAGATACTACAGGCAGTTCGCAGCGGCCGACGGTACCCCCATCCTGGTGGGCCGGGGGGATCGGGAGAATCATCTCCTCACCTTCCGCACCGCCCGGGGGAACGACTGCTGGTTTCATGTCCGGGATCTCCCCGGTGCCCATGTGATCCTCCCTGGAGTGCAGCAGCCGACGCAGGAACAGCTCCTGGACGCGGCCACCCTGGCCCTCCACTTCTCCGATCAGCGGGCCGAGGGGCGAGGAGAGGTAATATACACGCTCCGGAAATATCTCAGACCCGTGAAAGGCGCCCCGGGCAAGGTCACCGTGGGGGACAGCAAGACCATCTCCATCTATATCGAACCCGGAAGGTTGAAACGGCTTCTCGAGACAAAGGTCTCCCAACCCCAACCCACAAAGACCGGGAAGTCACGAAAAACCGGCATCACGACATAAAAAATCCCCCTGGAAGAATTCGGTTTCCACCAATGAAAAAAAAGAGCCATCAGCTTGCACAGACTACAAACCTGGTTTATGAAATAGTGACCGCCATTACTGTCGGCCCTCAACTTCAGGAGTAGAAAATGAAACGCTTTTTCCCACTCACAGCTTTTTTTGCCATTGTCGGCCTTCTCGGAGTGCTCGGCTGCTCTCCCGAGGGTGATGACAGCACCTTCAACAACACCAACAACAACACCAACAACAGTTCGATGTGTACCGAGGGGCAGAAGGTCTGTTTCAACAATATCATTCAGGTCTGCGCCAATGACGCCTGGGTCAACGAGACGGTGTGCGGCACCGGGACCCAGCCCCCCATCTGCGACGACCACGACGGCAATCCCATCTGCGCCGACTGCGTCGCGGGCGGCACCACCTGCGGCGACGACAACAACGTCCATGCCTGCGACGCCAACGGCAACGTGGGCCTCGTCACCATCCAGTGCGACTCCGCCGCCGGCGAGCAGTGCCTCGAGGCCAACGGCACGGCCAACTGTGACTCTCCCTGCATTCGTGCCGCCTCCACCAAGTCCTATCGAGGCTGCGACTACTGGGTGGTCTCCACGCTCAACTCCCAGCTCTCTTCCCTCTTCGACAGCAACTTCGCCATCGTCGTGGACAACAGCAACGAAGCTGACGCCAGCGTCACTATGACCGGCCCCGGTGTCAACATCAGCGAAACGATCGCCGCCCACACCCTGCGCGTCTTCACCATGCCCTTCAACGAAGAGATCCAGCGCGCCGGAGGAAGTGATCCTCTTGAGTCCGGT
>QKIM01000335.1 GCA_003249585.1 Deltaproteobacteria bacterium | reverse complement strand
GAGGCTGCGAGGATCACGCCTCTGGACCGGATGCTGGCCGAGACCGACGCGCCGTATCTCGCGCCCGTGCCTTTTCGGGGCAAGGTGTGCGAGCCATGGCATGTCCGGTATACGGTGGCACAACTGGCCCTCCTCAAGGAGATCTCCCTGGAGGAAATGGCCGAAGCGACAGTCCAAAACGCCCGGAGGGCCTTTGGGCTGTAAGGAGATTCGCACCCCATGAACCCCTGGCTCGCGTCCCTCTCTCTCGGTGGCGGACTGGTATGCCTGGTCCTTGGCGCCAACTGGCTCGTGGCCGGCGGTGCCTCCATCGCCTTCAGGCTGGGTATCTCCGCTACGGTCGTGGGGCTCACGGTCATCTCCTACGGCACCTCCCTCCCCGAATTCACGGTGTCGATAACCTCGGCCATCAACGGCTCCTCGGAGCTGGCCTTCGGCAACGTCCTGGGCTCCAATATCGCCAACATCGGGTTGATCCTCGGGTTCACCGCCCTGATGAATCCCATCGGCGTAGAGAAGAGCCTCCTGCGCCGGGACCACCCCTTCCTGCTGCTCGCCACGGCGCTCATGATCGTCTTCGCCGCCAACGGCACCATCGGACGGATCGAGGGCGGCGTGCTGCTCGCCCTGGGCCTCTCCTACACCATCTTCCTGATCTTCCACCACAGGGAGGAGAGCGACGACGAGTCCGCCAAGGCGACGGGAATGGCCAAGAGCTGGGGGCTCATCGGGCTGGGCATCGGGGTTCTCCTCCTGGGTGGCCACCTGGCGGTGAAGGGGGCCACCGTGCTGGCCACCACCTGGGGCATGAGCGAACGGGTCGTCGGGATCACCGTGGTCTCCGTGGGGACCTCCCTCCCCGAGCTGGCGGCGAGCCTCGCCGCCTCGGTCAGGGGAAAGTCCGACATGGCCCTGGGGAACATCATCGGCTCCAACCTCTTCAATATCCTCTTCGTGCTGGGGGCCGTCTCCCTGATCCACCCCCTGCACATCTCCTTCAACACCGCCTCCTACATCGACGTCGGCGTCATGGGTGCCTTCGTGCTCTTTTTGTGGCCCGTCATGAAATCCCAGCACCGGATCGTCCGGCTCGAGGGGGCGTTCTTCATCCTCAGTTATGCAGGCTATCTCACCTGGCTCGTGCTGCGGTAGGCGAGCGAGGAGGCACCATGGTCCCCGATTTCGCAGAACTCCGTGATCTCATCTCCCGGCTCGTCAAGACCATTGACGATCTCGCCGTCCACATGCACCTCAACGAACTGAAGGAGCGGCTCGTGGCCCTGGAGGAGCAGTCCTCGGATCCTGATCTGTGGGGCAACCAGGGGAAGGCCCAGGCCGTCCTCAAGGAGGCCTCCCAGGTGAGGGCGAAGGTCCACGGCTGGACCAGCGCGCGTCAGGCGCTGGAAGACGCCGCCCTCCTGGTGGGCATGGCCCAGGAAGAGGGCGACGAGGGCGCCATGGAAGACGGATACAACGAGCTCCTGGCCGTCAAGGAGCAGATCGAGGAGCTGGAGCTCACGGAGATGCTCTCCGGGGAGATGGACACCCAGAACGCGCTCGTGGCCATCAACGCCGGCGCGGGGGGCGTGGACTCCATGGACTGGGCCGAGATGCTTCAGCGCATGTACCTGCGCTATGCGCAGATCAAAGGGCTGAAGTCGACCATCGTCGAGCTCTCTCCCGGCGCCGAGGCGGGGATCTCCTCGTGCACGCTGCTCTTAGAGGGTGACTACGCCTACGGCTACCTCAAGTCCGAGACCGGTGTCCACCGGCTGGTGCGCATGTCACCCTTCGACTCCGCCGCGCGCCGGCACACCTCCTTCGCCTCGGTGCTCATCACCCCCGACCTCGACGACACTATCGAGGTGGAGGTCAAGGAAGACGACCTCCGCGTCGACGTCTACCGCGCCTCGGGAGCCGGCGGGCAGCACGTGAACAAGACCGAGAGCGCCGTGCGCCTCACCCACCTCCCCACGGGGATCGTGGCGGCGTGTCAGAACGAGCGGTCCCAGCACCAGAACCGTGCCACCGCCATGCGCATGCTCAAGGCCAAGCTCTACCAGCTCAAGCTGCGGGAGCAGGAGGAGAAGATGGACAACATCGTCGGGACCAAGCAGCGCATCGACTTCGGCAGCCAGATCCGCTCCTATGTCCTCGCCCCCTACCGCCTGGTCACGGATCACCGCACGGAGCTCAAGATCGGCAACGTCGACGCCGTCCTGGACGGCCACCTCGACGCCTTCATCCATGAATACCTGGTGAAGTGCGGGAGCAAATAACCATGGCCCTCCCCGGCACCCGCCTCTTCGAGAACTTCATCGCCTACCGGTACCTCAAGGCCGAGCGGCTGCGCCTCCCCGTTCTCTTCGCGTCCCTTCTGATCCTGCTTGCCGTGGGATCCGTGGTCACGGCCATCTACGCCCTCGATCCCTCCTTCGATCTGCCCCGAAGGAAGATCACCTGGGGATCGGTGAACTACCTGCTGGTCGCCCTGTCTGCGGTCCAGGTCATCGCCTTCGTCGTGGCGACGATCTTCGTTCGGCGTCGGCTCCTGTACATTCTGGGGTTTCTCGCCCTCGTGATCTTTCCGCTCCTGCTCATCTTCACCACCCTCAAGTTCTCTCCCCTCCTGGTCCCCAGGGTGGCCTTCTATCTGGGCTATCTGTACATGGGCGAGCTGGTGCTGGGGGCGCTGGTGCTGATCTTCGGCCTGATCCTCCTGTTCTTCAACGTCTACTCGACCACCTCCATCTTCTCCGTCTTCCTCGGGACCACCACCATGGTCGTGGTGCTCTCGGTCCTCGGGGGACTCGAGGGGGAGCAGAAGAACCAGATCCTCGGCTTCTCTCCCCACGTCATCATCTCGCTGAAGAAGGAGGGGTACATCCACGACTTCTCCAGGCACTCGGCCGTCATCCGCGACGTGCTCGCCCGACGGGGTGTCACGGCCACCATGGCGCCCTACATGGAGGAGGAGGTGCTCCTCAAATCCGCCAACTTCGAGGCCACCCAGGGGATCCTCCTGCGGGGCATCGATCCCGGCGCGCCCACCTTCGATCTCGAGAAGCACATGAAGAGCGGGACCATCGAGAACCTGGTCCAGACCCCCAGGATCAAATGGACGGACCCTTCGGTGACCACGGCCCGATCCTGTCTCTTTCCTGCCGCCCTGGCCCGTGGACGCCCCGGGGATCATCCTCTCCCAGGAGCAGGCCAAGACCCTGGGTGTGAGCCTCGGCAAGGAGGTGGACATCATCTCTCCGCGGGGCACCATGTCGCCCACGGGGCCCATCCCCAAGATGCTGCGCTTCCGCGTGGCGGGGGTCTACTCCACCAAACACTTCAAGTACGACCTCAGGTACGCCTTCGTGAGCCTGGAGATGGCCCGGACCTTCTCCCAGGTCAAGAACGTCATCAGCGGCTGGGAGCTGCGCCTCAAGGACAAGGGACGCATCGACTCCACGGCCGCGGCCCTGGAAGAGGCGCTCCCGGGAACCTTCAACGTCAGCACCTGGAAGACCCAGAACCGCGCGCTCTTCAACGCCATGAAGCTGGAGAAGTTCGTGATGTTCATCATCCTCGTGGTCATCATCCTCGTGGCCGCCTTCTCCATCACCGCCAACCTCATCATGGTGGTCATGGACAAGCAACAGGAGATCGCCATCCTCAAGTCCCAGGGTGCCGCCGACGGCTCCATCAGGAAGATCTTCATGCTCCAGGGACTCATGGTGGGTGCCATCGGACTGGTGCTGGGCCTCGTCGCGGGGCTCGGGCTGTGCGTGTACCTGGCCGTCGTGGGGATCAAGACCTCGGAGAACATCTTCGTCCTGGCGCGCATCCCCGTCTCCGTCTCGCCGCTTGATATCGTGGCCATCTCGGGCAGCGCCGTGCTGTTGTCCATCCTGGCCACCCTCTACCCCTCCTGGAAGGCCACCCGCGTCTCCCCGGTACAGGGCCTCAACGACGACGAATAGTCGTCGACTCCCCCATTGCCAAGGAGGGTCAAAGACCGTATGATAGGTCACCCAACCATCTTTCCCGCCCGGCACAAGCGATGCTCCGGGAACCAGGAGGCAACCATGAACAGACGTCATTTTCTCCTCGCCGCCGTGGCCATGATCATGGCCTTCTCCACAGGCTGTCGCAAGTACGGCCGCCGGGTCAAATTCGGAAAGATGGAGGTCTTCTACAAAAAGCCCGTCACGCGGGAGATGGCCGAGAAGCTCGGGGAGTTCATCCTTCGCGAGAAGCTCGCCACCCGCGACCGCCGCACCTCCTTCCAGCTCGTCAAGCCCGACGGACGCCTC
>QKIM01000161.1 GCA_003249585.1 Deltaproteobacteria bacterium | reverse complement strand
CTTGCCGTAGCCCACGTCGCCGCAAATGAGGCGGTCCATGGGCGACGGCGCGCCCATGTCCGCCTGGACCTGTTCGATGGCCTGCTGCTGGTCCGGCGTCTCCTCGTAGGGAAAGGCCGCCGCGAATTCGTAAAGGAGAGGGTCCTCGGCGGGGTAGGCATGGCCCTCGCGGAGTTGTCGTTCGGCCGCCAGGGAGAGCAACTGATCCGCCAGCCCGCGGACCTTTTCGGAGACCTTGTCCTTGCGCCGCTCCCAGCTCTTCCCGCCGAGCTTGTCCAGCTTCACCTCCTGGTCCTTGCCACCTCGGTATTTGGCGATGACTGCGATCTTGTGAGCGGGGACGTAGAGTTTGTCCCCTCCGAGGTACTCGATGAGCAGATAATCACCGGGGATTCCGGCGGGGGTCATGAGGTGGATCCCCCCGTAGCGTCCCACGCCGTGCTCCCGGTGGACCACAAGATCGCCGGGGTCGATGGCCTCAACGGACTCAAGTGCGTCTGTAAAGCTCCGACGCGGCGGTTCCCGGTGGACCTTCCTCCCGAAGAGTTCCTCCTCGCTGAACACCACGAGCCCCGCCTCGGGATCCGTGAACCCTGTCCTCAGGTAGCCCCTCAGCCCGTACAGGCCGGGCGCGAGGGTCAGCGGCAGCAGGGGGGTGCCGGTGGGCAAAGGGATGCCCGGAATGCCGGCGTCCTCGAGGGTTTTGAGGATGGGAGAGGTCAGCGGCTCTTCGGGGACGATCAGCAGGACCCGGTCCCCGGAATCGAGGCGGCGGGTGAGCGTGCGCTTCAGGGGGGCCAGGGGTTCATGCTTCTCGGAACGGGCCCGGCGCAGCTCCAGACCGAGGGTGGTGTGGTCTTCCAGGCGAAACGCGATCTCGTCGTCAGACGGGCTGTGGACGGCGAGGCCCGTGGTTTGTCGGGAGTGGAGCCAGTCCAGGAGCGCCTGCGGTTCGAGATAGAAGGCGTCGGGCGGGAAGAGGAGCCGTCGCTCCTCGGTCAACATGCCGAAACGCTCCCGTTCATCGTCAAGGTGGCTCTGGGCGGTGATCCTGAGGGCGTCGGGCTCCTCCACGAGCACCCCCATGTCCTCTGGGAGGTAGTCCAGGAGAGGGACCAGGGCCTCGTGATACAGAGGGGTGAGGGTCTCCATGCCGAAGAACTCATCCCCTTCAAGGATACGTTCCATGAGGTACCGGGTCTTGGACGAGGGATAGGCTACGGCGTCAGCCATCGCGTAGAGCCGCTCACGGAGCTGGTTCGGCGCAGAAAGGATCGTCTCCACAGCCGGATGGATGAGGAGCTCGTCCACGGGACGCACGCGTTTTTGGGACTGGGGATCGAAGGACCACATCTCCTCGACGAGATCGTCGAAGAAGAGCAGCCGCACAGGGAGATCGCAGGCGGGCACGAAGCAGTCCAGTACCTGGCCGCGGACGGCGAAGGTCGCCGGGTCCTCTACAGTCTCTGTCCGCTGGTAGCCGGCGCGGATGAGCGCGGCGGCGAGCTCCTCGCGGTCGAAGCTGGTCCCACGGCCTACCAGGATGCAGAATCGGTCAAAGACATCCGGCGGAATGACGCGCCGCAGGAGAGAAGGGATCGAGGCGATGACCATCCGTCCGTGCGTCCCGTACAGCAACCGTGAAAGGGCGGCCATGCGCTGCTCGATGGAGTGACGCTCCGGGAGGATTTCCTTATAGATGGAGCCTTCAATCCAGGGGATGCCGTCGAGGGTTATGGGGGTCTTCTCCTCCGAACCCAACAGGAGCGAGAGCTGCTCGGCCACCTCCAGGCTCCGCCCCTCTGTCGGGGTGATATACAGCAGTGGGCGCGGATCTTTGAGGGCAAGGCGGGCAGCGGCATAGGCTGCGCCGGAGCCGTTGGTGAGTCCTGAGATGGTGTGGGCGATGTGGTCGTTCAAGTCAAGGTCTGAGGTCATGTGAAAGGCCGCCGTCTCCCGTGGGGGGGACGTTCCGGAGGGTGGAGCCCCTGTCGCCGGCCGCCTGCTGGGCGGGTGCGGCTATTCGGGGTTGCTCTTGAGCCACAGTGTGAAGCGCGAGAGCCTGCGTGTGTGCCGGGATTTGGGGAAGCGCCGGGAGAAATCGTCAAAGCATGTCAGCCCTTTTGTCCAGCCGCTGGACCATGTCAGGAGGGCCTTGCGGTAAGCCTCCTCCTCTGCCGAGAGCGTCAACAGCGTGGGGCGTTTTGTCCCTGGCCTGGGGCTCAGGTGACAGGCCCCCTCGAGGATGCTGAGCATGGTGCAGGTGACCTTGTCAATGGTCGCGCCCCGGGTGGTCTTCGTGATCCAGTGGAGGATCCCGAAGGCCTTGCGGTATTCACCCCGTTGATGGGTGATGGCCGCCAGGTTCAGGACGAGAAAACGGTAGTAGTCGTGTTTCTCTGACCAGGAGAGCGTGAGCCCGTAATGGTTCACTTCCAAGGTACGCAGCGCGTCCCGGTAGAGGAGGTATGCCTTGGCCGAGAACCCCTCGTCCAGGAGCCGTTTGGCCAGGTAGATTTTCAGCCGCAGCTGGTGGTTGGCCGTCAGCCCCAGTGAGCCAAGACGAGCGGCCATGCCCTCGATGTCCCCATGCTTCAGGGAGGTGAAGAAGTCAAGCATGGTGGTCCTGCTGTCCGGAGGCTTTGTTGGGTCGGCGGGCAGACTGTAGCTGCGTCCCGACAGGAAGAGATAGAACTGCAGGAGGAACCGGCCGTCTCCACTTTCGGGGTCCAGCCTGAAGATGTCCACGACGGACTTGAGTCGGAGCTGCCGCCTGTCGTAGAGCAGGCGGGCTCGCAGGATGTTCCTTCGGGTGAAGGCCTCAGGCAGCGTCGGGTTGGCGAGCAGCGCGTTCCACCCGAATTTTTCCGGGACAGAGGCCAGGGGCAGATAGGACTTGTACGCGTTGTAGGGGCGGTACGGAGGGTAGTATCCCAGGCCCTTCTTGTTCTGGCTCGCGAACCCTCCTGGACCGGTGAGCAGGGTGAGGATGATCAGGAGCATGCCAACTCCAGTTCTTGGAAAAATCCAGCGACGATGGCTGTGGCGGACGCCTGTTCCGAATCGAGGAAGAGTTCATGGCCGCTGCGGTGCAGATAGGTGACGCGCTTTTTCGCGCTGCGGGCCTCCCGGACGATCTCCCGGACAGACTCCACGCTGATGACCCGGTCGGCGAAGGAGTGCAGGCAGCACAGCGGGAC
>QKIM01000236.1 GCA_003249585.1 Deltaproteobacteria bacterium | reverse complement strand
ATTTTCCCCCGCTAAAGGCCACTCGGGGCAGGGGCGTGTAGACCACCTCCCCTGCCTCGTCCAGGCGGGTCGTGAGGATCCGGTCCGCCAGATGCCGCACCCGGGTGGCGCTCTCCTTGGCGCCTGGGTCTCCCTCGCGGGAGACCAGATAGAACAGGGAGGGCTCCACAAAGAGCCGCAGGGTGTTCGACTCGACGAGCAGCGGACCACCGTCCCTGAGGCCGTCGAGGAGGGAGAGGGCCCGGGGCATGTGGGCCTCATCGGTCCTCAGCCAGAAGACGCGGGCGGCGCCCGCGGCCAGGAGCCGGGAGGTGTCCTTTCCCGTATCGGGGCGTTCTTCGGCCAGGAGCACGGGGGAGGTCTCGTTGGCGTGCGCGCCGCGGAAGACCGTGACCTTCACCGCGGTGATCGTCCCCGGAGCGGCGGCGAGGATCCGCGCGGAGAGGGTCGTCTTGCCGGCGTTGCGGTGCAGGCCGCCAATGAGGATCATCTCAGGGATGTGCATCCGTTCCATGCTGGCAGTCTCCTTTCTGGTCGGGGGCCGAGGGGTGGGGCGCGGGAAAAAAGCGAACGGACCGAGGCGGAATCTCAACGGACAGCGCGTCGCCGAGATCGACCCCCAGCCCGTCGAAGCCGTCCTCGGTCAGATGCATGGACAGGGGGAGCCCTGCGTCGACACGGATCTCGACGCCCCCGGGAGAGGGCGCGACGTCGGCCAGGGTCCCCGTCATGGTGTCTGCCCCCTGTGCCTCGTGGCCCCCGCAGCGGATCCCCGATTCCGGGATGATGACCAGCCCCCGTCCCTGGGCGGCAGTGTCTTCCAGCGCCAGCTCGACGTGGGGGGCTTCATCGGGGAAGAACGCGCCCTTGGAGGCCCGCCCCTCGAAGACGTTCCTCCAGCCCACGAAGCGCGCGACGAAGCTCGATCGGGGATTGTCGAAGACCTCCCGGGGCGGGCCGACCTGCTCCAGCCGGCTGATCCCCCAGTCGTCGCGGTGGAGGATCCCCACCCGTCCCGCCAGGGAGAAGGCCTCCTCGTAGTCGTGGGTCACGTGGAGGATCGTCTGTCCCTCCCGGTTGAGGGTCCGCAGGAGACTCTTGAGGTCGTCCCGGCGTGCGGAGTCCAGCGAGGAGAGCGGCTCGTCCAAAAGGAGCACACGGGGCGCGACGGCCAGCATTCGGGCCAGGGAGACGCGCTGCGCCTCGCCCCCGGAGAGCGTGCCCGGCCGGTGGTCGAGCAGTTCCCCGATCCCCATCCTGTCGGCAAGTTCCCGGACCTTCCGACGCCGATTCTCTGAGGGGAGGCCGCGGAGCCCGTAGGCGATGTTCTCGGCGACGGTCATGTGGGGAAAGAGGGCCGGCTTCTGAAAGGCCAGACCGACCTGTCGCCGGTTGATGGGGAGGGAGGTGATGTCCTCGCCGCCCAGGGTCACCCGCCCCGAGTCGGGCCGGATCATGCCGGCCAGCAGCTCCAGCAGCAGGGACTTTCCCGCCCCCGAAGGACCCAGGAGCACGAAATACTCCCCTTGTGACACCGTCAGGGAGATATCCCCGAGGGCAAAGTCCCCGAGCGTGACGCCCAGCCTATCGATGGTCAACATCGGTGACCCGCCTCCCTCCGAGAATCCGGATGACGATGAAGAAGACGAGGGCGATGCTCACGAAGAGCACCGCCACGGGGCGCGCGTAACGCAGCCCGTACGCGCCGAAGCGCTCGAAGATCATGACGGGCGTCACCATGGGGTGATAGGCGATGAAGATCACGGCGCCGAATTCGCTCATGCCCCGGGCCCACATCATGACGAACCCCGTGAGGATGTGCCGCCACGCCAGCGGCAGGGAGATGGTGAGGAAGACCCTGAGCGGCGAGGCGCCCAGGTTGAGGGCCGCCTTCTCCAGCCGCTCCGGGACCGAGGCGAAGCCGAGGATGGCGGAGTGCATGAGGTGGGGCAGGCTCACGAAGGCCATGGCCATCATGATCCCCGCCCGGTGCCCCACGAAATGGAATCCCGCCGCGTCGGCCGCCTTCCCCATGAAAGAGTCCCTGGCCAGGATGGTGAGCAGGGCGATCCCCGCGGCGGAGTGCGGGATGACGATGGGGAGATCGATGATGGCCGTCACCAGCGCCTTCCCCCTGAAGTCCCGGCGGGCGATGAGCCACGCCAGCGGGAGGGCGAAGAGGGCGAAGAGCAGCACGCTCCCCATGGCGGTGACGATGGTGAAGAGGATGGACTCACGGACGGCGGGCTCCGAGAGGGTCTTGGCCAGCTCCCCCGTCCCGGTACGCAGGAACATGGTGCCCAGGGGGGCCAGGATGAACAGGAGGACCAGCCCTCCGAGGAAGGCCATGACCAGGTGGAAGGGGGAGAGGAGCTCCCGCGCCCGCCGCGAACCCACGGTTCAACCTCCGTGGGCCAGATGGAAGGCCTTGAAGTCGGCTTCGTCGGGGACCTCGTGGGTCTCGTACTCTTCGCGGGGGACGTGCACGCCGTTGACACTGACGGTGATGAGCACGTAGCTGTACCCCATGGCGGCCAGGACGTCGGCCACGGTCATCCCCTCGTGCCACTGGACATGATCCCGGTCGTTGACTACCACCATGACGTCCCTACTGGAACCTCTCGGCGATGGCCACGAGCTCTGGGAGATCGATCCCCAGCTCCTTGAGCCGCGTCAGGGTCGGCACGCCCTCGCGGTTCCAGCCCCGCCGGGCGTAGGCGGCGTCGAGGACCTTGTTGTACTGATCGTAGCGATAGTCCCTCAGGGCCTTGCGCTTCTCGTCGAGGCTCATGCCCTCGGGGTCGAGCCCGAGGTTGGCCTTGAGCTGGCCGTCGTACCGCTCCTGCCGGGAGAGATACTCCTCCTCGGTGACGGGCCCCATGGCCCGGTAGGGCGGGATGTCGGACTGCCGCGACCCGTGGCCGAGCATGATGGACATGAGCTTCTGGAGGTTGTGGACGAGGGCCGACTGGTCCAGCATCTTCTGCTCGTCGATGGGGATCCCCGTCATGCCCTCGAAGAACTTCCAGTAGTTGTGCACGTGCTCGGGGATCTTGGCCGCCTCCTGGGGTGGGTGCTTCTTGTTGTCGGCCGGGGACACGTCGTTCCAGACGATCTTGCACAGCCCCATGAGCCCGAACCAGGTGCGGAAGAGGGGGAAGTAGTACAGCGCCTCGGCCTTGTCCTCGAAGGAGGGGATCTGG
>QKIM01000441.1 GCA_003249585.1 Deltaproteobacteria bacterium | reverse complement strand
CCACGGGGGAGGAGGTGACCGTCTCGAGATTGATGAGCCTGCCGTCCCTGGTGAAGGACACCGCGCCACAGGTGGCCAGCTTGACCAGCGTCGCGCCGGCGTAATACACCGACTGGGGAAAGAGGACCGGGTACTCAAGTCCCTTTGGCCCCTGTTTGACCTTGATGGCGCTGAAAAAGGCCAGGGCCTCGTGGAGCCGTTTAAGCCCCCAGGCGTCGTTGCGCTGCCCGGCGGGCTTGTCGAACTCGGCGCTGCCCTGGAAATAGGCGTACTTGCCCATGGCGTACCGGACCTCGGGAGAGTCCTTGATCTCCGGGGCCTCCTCGATGACCTTCTCGATGATTTTGATGAGCTCCGTGATACGGGTGTTGTCGTTCCCCTGGGTCTTCATGGAGATCTCGAGGATTCGCTTGATGGCCCTGGACCGGAAGGTCTTGTTCCACTTCTGAAGCATGACCCGCTTGTAGAACTCGGCGGCCAGCAGATAGTTGCCGCTCATGTACATGGCCTCGGAGTAGTAGAAGGTGGCCTCCTTCCCGAGCCTGGGATCGTCGATGAGGGACATGAAGAGGGCGGCGGCGTCCTGCGGGCGTTTGTTCTTGAGCAGATAGACCCCGTTCATGAACCGCTCCATGGTGTTGAACTTCTTCCCCATGGCGATGCGGTGGGCGGTCTTGACGAGCTTCTCCACGTTCTTCAGGGAGAACTCGAGAACCTTGTATCTATCATTGAGATCATTGATCTTTTTAGCACTCGCCGGGGCCAGGGGAAGCGCCCACAGGAGGAGCAAGAGGGGTAACCGTTGCATGACCCGACTCCTTCGTCTCACTTGGACTTCTTCTTGCCTGCGTCCTTGTTTTCTTTGACCACCAAGGGTTTGGTAACAAGGGTGAACTTGATCTGGGGACGCTTGGCCAAGGGGGTGGTGAACCCCCCCTTCTCGCTCCCGATGACACTCAGAACATGGAGTTTCCCCGGAGCGACGGTGAAACTGTAGGTGTTGTGCACCTCCCATTTCCACTTCTTCACGTAGGCGAAAACACCGTAGCCGTTGCCCTGGTAGGTGATAAAGACCCTCAGCCGCTTGTTCCCCGTTGAGATGTGATCACTGAAAATATTAATCTTCTTTGAGGAGAGCAGGGATTTGTCCTTGGTGTTGCTCTCGGTGAGGCTCTGGATGAGCTTTCCGTCGAGGAAATACCGGACCCTGACCAGCCGGTAGACGCCGCCCATCTTGTTTTCATGGACGATCTGAATCTTGGCGCCGCCGATGGACTCCTTCTCGGAGGTCATGGCCTCCTTGAGCAGCTGCAGCCGGTATTTGGTCGCCGTGACCTTGTTCTTGAGATCTTCCACGAGCTCTGCCAGCTGCCGCAGCCTGAGCTCGTTGGAGGCCACCGCGGGCTCCCTGGTGCTGCCGTCGGTGGGGAGGGCGTCCCGCTTCTTTTCGGTGCCGACCGTGATGGGAGCCGTCGCCGCGGGTGTCTTCGCAGGCGTGGCGGCAGGAGTCGTCGCAGACTTGGTCGTTTCGGGTTTTGCGGCCGGTGGTGCGGCCGGTTTCGTTGCAGGCTTCGCCGACGCGGCTGGTTTCGCCGGTTTCGCCGGCGCCTGGGCGAAGACGCCGCCCGCGCCGAGGACCACACTGAGTACCGTCACTGCTGAGAAAAAAGCCAAAGTCCGCATGATAACCTCTGTTCGTTCGCGAAAGTTCAACCTGAGCGTCTGAACTCACTGTTTTCCAAATAGGTAACGCAATATACCCCAAGTGACACGGATGGTCAAATCATTGGGTTCTGGAAAACCTGAGAAGCAGAATATTGAAATAATATGCTTTTACCGAACTTACACCCCGCAAGAGCCCAGATCTCCGGGCCAGAGTCCGGGGCCCCGGAGCCGGTCCTTGTCATAGGATCACACATAACGGAGAACCCTCCGCAAGTCACGGCAATTTTTTCGGCGCACACCGTCGCCCGATGCTCTTTCTTGACCCGGAAACGGGATTCTTCAAGAGATCTCCTCCCTTTTTTGTCTCGAGCGACGCCGCATGCCCCCCCATGGAGGGGGAAAAAGTGAGTCAGAATCTTTTCTTCGACGCTCTTTGATGGTACGGTACTCCCTTCGACCGGCGGGATCGACCGGCAGAACGAGAGGTTGCTATGCTGATTCAGGACGTCATCATTAAAAAACGCGAGGGCATGTCCCTGACCGCCGAGGAGATCCATTTCTTCGTCAGCGGGTATGTCAAGGGCGAGATCCCCGATTACCAGGCGTCTGCCCTGCTCATGGCGATCTTCCTCAAGGGACTCGGCGGCGAAGAACTCTCCTGCCTCACCACCGAAATGATCGACAGCGGCATCCGCGTCGACTTCTCGGGCGTGCCGGGGATCAAGGTCGACAAACACTCCACCGGTGGGGTGGGCGACAAGATCTCCATTCCCCTGGCACCGCTCGCGGCGGCCTGCGGGGTGAAGGTCCCCATGGTCTCCGGCCGGGGCCTCGGCCACACCGGCGGCACCCTCGACAAGCTGGAGTCCATCCCCGGCTTCAACGTCGGGCTCTCCATCGAGGAATTCATCTCCATGGTGGATCGGACCGGCCTGTCCATGATCGGGCAGACCCGGGAGCTGGCCCCCGCCGACAAACTCATCTACGCCCTGAGGGACGCCACGGGCACCGTGCCCTCCATTCCGCTGATCTCTTCATCCATCATGTCCAAAAAGCTGGCCGAGGGGATTGACGCCCTGGTCCTGGACGTGAAGGTCGGGACAGGCGCCTTCATGACCACCCTCGAGCGCGCCGAGACCCTCGCCAACACCCTGGTGGATATCGGCCGGCGGGCCGGCAAACGGGTGACGGCCTTTTTGACCCGCATGGACGACCCCCTCGGGGAGGCCGTGGGCAACAGCTCGGAGATCATCGAGTCCATCGAGATCCTGAGAGGTCGCGGCCCCGCCGACGTGCGGGAGCTCACCCTCACCCTGGCGCGCGAGATGCTCCTCCTGGGGGGTGTCGCCGCTTCAGAGGCTGAGGCCTCCGCAAAGATCGACGCCGCCATCGCCGACGGCAGCGCCCTGGCCAAGTTCCGGGAGATGATCATCGAACAGGACGGCGACCCCGAGGTCACCGAGGACTATGGGCGCCTCCCCACCTTTGCCCACGTCCTCCCCGTCGGGGCTGACCGCGAAGGGTACGTCCAGTCCATCAACTCCACCGAGATCGGCATGGCCGGCATCCTCATCGGCGCCGGCCGCGCCGTGGTCAGTGACACCGTCGACCACGGCGTGGGGATCCGCATCCTCGCCAAGAGCGGGGATCATGTCGCCAAGGGACAGCCCCTGGTGGAGATCCAGTACAACAACGCCGATGGCGTGAGCGAGGCGGCCCGCCGCATCGCCGCCGCGTACGTCATCGGAGACGCCGTCCCCGAACGTATTCCTCTCATCAGAAAGATCATCCGGTAGGTGCCATCATGAGACCGAGCGAGCAGATCAAGAACACCACAGACTTCATCGCCGGGAAGGCCCCGGGGTTCTCCCCCAGAGTCGGGCTCATCCTCGGGTCCGGCCTCGGCGATTTCGCCCAGACGATCCAGGATCCCGTCGTCATCCCCTACTCCGAGATCCCAGACTTCCCGCAGTCCTCGGTGTCCGGACACGCGGGCAACCTCATCCTGGGCATGATCGGCGAGACGCCCGTGGCAGTCATGCAGGGACGGGTCCACTTCTACGAAGGGCACTCCATGGAGAAGGTCATCTACCCGGCCCGCACCCTGGTGTCCATGGGCTGCAAGACCCTCCTGGTAACCAACGCCGCCGGGGGTATCGGCCCCAATCTCGATCCCGGCGACCTCGTGCTCATCACCGATCATATCAACCTCATGGGAGAGAACCCGCTGCGGGGACCCAACGACGACACGCTCGGCCCCCGCTTCCCCGACATGAGCGACATCTACAGCAAATCACTGCGGGGGCAGGTGCTGGAGATCGCCGCGGGCATGGGCATCAACCTGAAGGTCGGCATCTACGCCGCCATGATGGGCCCCACCTACGAGACGCCGGCCGAAGTCAACATGGCCCGCATCGTTGGCGCCAACATGGTGGGCATGTCCACGGTCCCCGAGACCATCGCCGCCCGTCACATGGGTGCCCAGGTCATCGGGATCTCCTGCATCTCCAACCTCGCCGCAGGAATCTCGACGGTCCCCCTCTCCCATGAAGAGGTCAAGGAGACCGCCTCAAAAATCGCCGACACCTTCCGCGATCTCATCGTGGCCGTGGCAACCAGCCTCTGACCTTCTGCCCCTTTTGCCCCGGCCAGGCCGGGACCGCGCCCCTTCAAACGGCTAAACGCCAATATTATCATACCACTGATTAACACTTCGTTTTTCCTTGATAATCTTCATTCTTTCTGTAGGAATAGGCGTGGTTTCGCTCCCCGCGCCCGACGATGATCCTCAGGCGGCAAGGGGACCAATCCCCGACGCAAGGAAATAAGAGTTATGAAAACGATATACAAATTTGGAGTCATCCCCTCACTGCCCACAGCCCTTGAGCCCCTCCTGGAGCTGGCCAAGAACATGTGGTGGGCATGGAACTTCGACGCGGTGGAGCTGTTCTTCCGCATCGACAACGATCTCTGGTACAAGGTGGGGCACAACCCCATCGCCCTCCTCGGACAGGTGAGCCAGCAGCGCCTGGAAAATCTCTCCAAGGACAACGCCTATCTGCATAGCCTCGAGCGGGTCATGGCGCGCTTCCATGACGCCATGGACAAGGGCCGCGAGTGCGAGCTCGAGGGCGGCGAAGGCCTCAAGGTCGGCTACTTCTCGCTGGAATTCGGCCTCCATGAGAGCCTCCCCATCTACTCGGGGGGTCTGGGCGTCCTGGCCGGAGATCACCTCAAATCCACCTCCGATGTAGGTCTCCCTCTGGTTGGCGTCGGTCTTCTGTACCGTGAGGGCTACTTCCGCCAGTACCTCAACCCCGACGGTTGGCAGCAGGAAACCTATCCGGACAACGACTTCCTCAACATGCCCATCCAGGAGATCAAGGACGAGGCCGGGCGCCCTGTCCTCATCGACGTGGACTTCCCCGACCGCAAGGTGCACGCCCGGATCTGGCGGGTCATGGTGGGCCGCACGCCCCTCATCCTTCTGGACACCAACATCCCCGAGAACACGCTGGACGACCGCGAGATCACGGCCCAGCTCTACGGCGGCGACGTGGAGATGCGGCTCAAGCAGGAGCTGGTCCTGGGGTACGGAGGCATCAGCGCCCTTCACGCCATGGGCTTCGAGCCCAATGTCTTCCATATGAACGAAGGTCATTCGGCCTTCCTCGGCCTCATGCGCATCAAGAACCTCATGGCCGAAAAGGCCCTCAACTTCCGTGAGGCCATGGAGGCCTGCTCGGCCTGCAACGTCTTCACCACCCACACTCCGGTCCCCGCCGGCATCGACAAGTTCACCCCCTCGCTCATGGACAAGTACTTCTGGAAGTACCGCGAAGAGGTGGGGATCTCCCGGGACGAATTCCTGGCGCTTGGCCGGGAGAACGCCACCAACGTCGAGGAGAACTTCAGCCTGGCCGTCCTCGCCATCCGTCTCTCGGACCGCTACAACGGCGTCTCCGAGCTCCACGGGAAGGTTGCCCGGGACATGTGGAAGTCCCTGTGGAAGGACATCCCCGCCGCCGAGGTCCCCATCTCCCACGTGACCAACGGCATCCACAACAAGACCTGGGTGTCCCACGAGCTGGGCTCCCTCTTCGATCGCTATCTAAGCCCCCGGTGGCGTGAGTACCCCGAGGATCCCGAGGTGTGGCGCCGCGTGGAGCAGATCCCCGACGCCGAGCTGTGGCGTACCCACGAGCGTCGGCGCGAGCGGCTGGTGGCCTTCGTCCGCGACCGTGCCCGCAAGAGCTTCATCAAGAAGGGTGGCAGCAAGGCCGAGCTGGCGCTGGCCGACGAGCTCCTCAACCCCGACGCCCTCACCATCGGCTTTGCCCGGCGCTTCGCCACCTACAAGCGCGCGCCCCTCATCTTCTCGGATCTGGACCGGATCATTCGCCTGCTGCAGGACACCCACCGGCCCATCCAGCTCATTTTCGCCGGCAAGGCCCACCCCAAGGACAATAACGGCAAGGAGCTCATCCGCCAGATCATCCACCACCTCAGGCGTGAGGAACTGAGCCGCCGCGTGGTCTTCATCGAGGACTACGACATGAACGTGGCCCGCTACATGCTCCAGGGCGTCGATGTGTGGCTCAACAACCCGCGTCGCCCCCTTGAGGCGTCGGGGACCTCAGGGATGAAGGCCGCCGCCAACGGCGGGCTCAACCTCTCCATCCTCGACGGGTGGTGGTGCGAAGGATACCGGCCCGATACGGGCTGGCGCATCGGCACCGGAGAGGAGTACTCCGACCTCACCCTCCAGGACGACGTGGAGTCACGGGATCTGTACAACGTCCTCGAGAAGGAGATCATCCCCGCCTTCTACACCCGCGGCAAGGACGGCCTGCCTCGGGAGTGGATCTCCATGATGAAGGACACCTTCAAACACCTCTCCCCCGTCTTCAACACCAACCGCATGGTGACGGACTACGCCGAAAAGTTCTACGTCCCCGCCCTGGATCGGTGGAACATCATGGCCCGGGACGAATTCCACGGGGCGCGCGAGCTCACCTCCTGGAAGGCAAAGGTCCAGGGGGCCTGGCACGAGGTGAAGGTGCTGACGGCCCATTTCTCCGGGAGCACCGAGGAGATCAAGGTCAGGGACGAGGTGAAGGTCGACGTGGAGGTGCACCTCGGAGGGCTCTCTCCCGAGGACGTGACGGTGCAGGCCCTCTTCGGCAAGGTGAGCCCCGAGGAAGAGTTGATCACCCCCACCATCAGCACCCTGTCCCCATCACGGGAGCTCGGTGACGGCCGCTGGGCCTACAGTGGCGACATCCAGTGCAACGAGAGCGGCCAGCACGGCTTCTCCATCCGTCTCGTCCCCTTCAACGCCGCGCTCAGTTTCGGCCACGAGACGGGCCTCATCCGCTGGGGCTGATCCCCTACTCCTCGTCCTCGTAATAGTAGACCTTCATGGAGGAAGCAGGGACCCCAGAGGGGTAGTTGCCCAGATCCGTGGTGCGGTCGAAGGCGAATCCGTAACGGCGGAACAGGGAGACGGCCGGCTTGTTGTCGTGGGCAACGGTCAGCCGCAGCTCACGCACCTCCTTGGAGCGGGAGACACGCTCCACAGCCTCCATGGCCCAGTCCATGAGCTGCTTTCCAAGTCCCCTCCCCTGATACGCCTCCTCCAGCGCGATGGCCATGATGTCGGCTATGTAGCTCCCCGCCACGGGGATGAACCCCAGGAGGAGAAAGCCGACGATATCATCCTGACGCACGGGTTCACGGATGATGACCGTGACCACTCCCCGCTCCCGCACCAGCGCCGTGATGAATTCCCGGTAGTGCCCGAAGCGGATGAAGGACAACTCCGCCAGCTCCCCAATCTGCAGATAGTCTTTCGGTGAGGGCTCCTCGAGGATGGTGACCTTCAGGTCCGCAGAGGGCAAGGAGCCTGCCATGACGCGTCAGTCCAGAAAGTCCACGGGGCCCTTCCCCTCACGGACCACTTCCCACTCGCCCTCCTCGTAGATGAGGACCGTGGAATGATCGTCGCCGAGCTGTCCCTGATCGACGATGGCGGAGACGACGCCGCCGAAGCGGCGGCTGATCTCTTCGGGATCCAGTATGGCCTTGCCGTTGTCGTCGTCGACACTGGTGGAGACGATGGGGCTCCCGAGGGATTCCACGAGGAACCGCGCCACAGGCGAATCAGGAATACGGATGCCGACGGTCTTGCGCTTGCCCAGGACGTTCTTGGGGACCTCCCGGTTGGCCTCCAGGATGATGGTGTAGGGACCGGGGAGGATGCGGCGAAGCACCGAGAAGGCATGGTTGTCGATGTTGACATACTGGGCGGCCTGGCTCAGGTCGGCACAGATGAAGGACATGAGGTGCTTGTCGTCGACGCCCTTGAGGGTCCGCAGTTTGTCGATCCCCTTCTTGCTGCGCATATCGCAGCCAAGTCCGTACACAGAGTCCGTGGGATAGATGATCACCTCGCCGTCGGCGAGCGTGTCGACAACATTCTTCAGACGCTTCACGTTGGGATGGACGGGGTCCATATCATAGACAATGGCCCTTGCCATGGGTACCTCCAGATTCCCCCGAACCGCGGGGGTGGGTGATCGGCTCCTCGGGTTACAGCTCGGCCTGTACCTCGATCATCTCGTAGGCCTCCAGGAGATCGCCTTCCTTGATGTCGTGGTAGTTCTCGAAGCCGATACCACACTCGTAGCCCTGCATGACCTCGCGGGCGTCTTCCTTGAACCTGCGCAGCGAGGAGACCTTGCCCTCGTAGATCTGGACGTTCTCGCGGAAGAGGCGAAGCTGGCAGTTGCGGTGCACCTTGCCCTCGAGGACATAGCACCCGGCGATGGAACCGATTTTCGGGATGGTGAAGACAGCCCGCACCTCGATCTTGCCGAGGAAGCGCTCCTTCTTCTCCTTTGGCAGAAGACCTCGCATGAGGTCCTTCACGTCGTCGACCATGTCGTAGATGACGTTGTACTGGCGGACCTCGACGCCGGACTTCTCCGCCAGATGTCTGGCCTTGGAGGCGGGACGGACCCTGAACCCCATGACCACAGCCTCGGCGGTGATGGCCAGGTTCACATCGGACTCGTTGATACCACCGACGGCGGCGTTGACCACATTGACCTTGACCTTCTCGGTGGAGAGACGGACGAGGGCCTCCTTGATGGCCTCCATGGTGCCCTGCACGTCGGACTTGAGCACGATGTTGAGCTGCTCCTGCTGGCCCTTGGCGATGGCGAGCCGGATGGCCTCCATGCCTTTGGCCTGGGATTTTCGCGCCAGATCCCTCGCCTTGGCTTCGTCGCGGCGGCGGTCGAGGATGCGGCGGGCCGTCTTCTCGTCCGTGACGCTGCGGAAGTCGTCGCCAGGAGCGGGGACCCCGTCGAGCCCAGTCACCTCGATGGGAGTGGCGGGACCGGCTTCTTTCACGGGTTTGCCGCGATCGTTGATCATGGCGCGGATCTTGCCGCCCGTGGTGCCGGCGATGACGAAGTCGCTCACATTGAGCTTGCCGCTGAGGGTGAGGATGTTGATGACGGGACCACGCGCCTTGTTGAGCTCGGCCTCGAGGACGACGCCCTTGCAGGGACCGTCGGGATCCGCGCGCAGGTCCAGGAGCTCGGACTGCAGGACCACCATCTCCAGGAGGGTGTCCACGCCGGTCTTGTTGACCGCGCTGACGTCGACCATGATGGTGTCGCCGCCCCACTTCTCGTCCACCAGGTTGTGGGCGGTGAGCTTCTCACGGACCATCTGCGGGTTGGCGTTGTTCTTGTCGACCTTGGTCACCGCCACGATGATGGGCACCTTGGCGTCCTTGCAGTGGTTGATGGCCTCGACGGTCTGCGGCATGACGCCGTCGTCGGCGGCCACGACCAGGATGACCACGTCGGTGACGGAAGCGCCGCGGGCACGCATATGGGAGAAGGCTTCGTGGCCGGGGGTGTCGATGAAGACGATCTCGCCGTCCTTGGTCTTGACCTTGTAGGCACCGATGTGCTGCGTGATGCCGCCGGACTCCGTGGAGACGATGTCACTCTTGCGGATGACGTCGAGCAGCGAGGTCTTGCCGTGATCGACATGACCCATGATGGTGACGATGGGCGGACGGCTGACCAGACGCTCCTCGTCGATGGGCTCGTCATCACCGAGCGCGATGTCCTCCTTGAAGCCGATGCTCTCGATCTCATAGCCCCACTCCGAGGCGACGATGTCGGCGGTCTCTACGTCCAGGGTGGAGTTGATGTTCACCATCTGTCCAAGGCTCAGGAGCTTCTTGATGAGCTCTCCGGCCTTCATGCCCATCTGTTTGGCCAGCTCGGAGACGGAGATGAACTCGTCGACCTTGATCTTCCTGCGCCCCTCGGGGGGTGCGGCAGGCCGGACGGGTTTGGATTTCTTCCGCTTGTTGGGGCCGGCCTTGCGCAGGAGCTCATCCTCTTTGTACCGCTCACGGTAGGAGGCGCCGGGGACGCGCTCGCCTTTGCCGCGGGCCTTCCCGGCCTCGGAGGATCCCGAGGAGTCCTCGGTCCGCTCTCCCGGTGCGGCGGGTCTGCCGGCGTTGACCTTGGCGGCCTTGGGGAGCACGATAAAGCGGCCTGTGGGGCCGAGCTGCGGACCGGAGTACTCGATCTTCCGGCCGCCTTTGTGGATGGGTTTGCCTCCGGTCAGACTGGAGCCGGGAGAAGCTGACGCCTCGGGCTTGCCGGGGAGAGGAGAATGATGGGGAACCCGGTGCTTGGGCGACTTGTCCTCTTCCGCCTCGACGGCCGCTTCCTCTGCAGGCTCGGGGGCCGCCGGAGCGGGCACGCTCTGTGCGACTTCGGGCGCGGGAGCAGCGGCGACATCCTGGGGTGCCTCTTCCGTCGGCACAGGGGCTGCCTCGACGGGCTGCTGGACCTCGACGGGAGCCTCCGGCTGCTCCACGGCCTCAGTGCGGAGTTGAGGGGCCGTTTCGACAGGCGCTTCCACGGGGGCTTCCGCCGCGGGCTCCACCGGTGTCTCTTCGGGGAGAGTCGGCTCCACGGCCACCGGTTCTTCAACCACGGCCTCGGGGGCGACATCTTTTTTGCGGACGGCGACCCGTTTGCGGGCGACAGGAGCCTCGGCGGGTTCCTCGGTCTGTGTGACGGCGGCGGCCACCTTTCTGGCGACGGTCCGGCGGGCGGCGGGTTTCTCCGCGCCGTCAGCGTCCTTGGGAGGCGCGACCACGCGCTTGCGTGTCGCAACACCACCAGGTTTCTCGACCTTTTTGCGCACCAGGGCGCCTCCGCCCATCCGGGTCTCCCGGATTCTCTGGCGCTCCAGCCGTTCCATCTCGTCTTTGAACCGCTCAGCCTGCTCGCCGGTCACACTGCTGTATTTGGTCTTGACGTCAATGCCCATCTCCTGCATCCGCAGGATGACATCATTGACATCCAGCTTGATTTCATTGGCGATACTCAATACTCGAACATCTTTGCTCATGGCCTTCTCCGCTTCCTATGGGCCTTGAGTACAACTTCCATCATTCGAGTTGTACGTTCTATCCGTTCCAACTGGGGCGCCGCCGTCGTTGCGGCAGTGGACCCAAGGATCCGAGCCCGCTCGGCCAGCGCCTCCAGGGAGGCGCTGAAGGACTCCTCGAGAGAGTCCGGGTCGCCGAATCGTTTCAGCACCCGCTCCATGCATTGTGGGGCGGGGCAACAGTACAAACCCCTCCCGGCCAAACCTGCCGGGCGGGACAGTGACACGAAGATCCGCCGCTCCCTCCTCGCAAGGAAGAGCAGCGCCTCCGCGGGATGCCGGGCTCTGCACCCGGCACAGGATCGCATGCCTTTGTGGGGAACACGTCCTGACATGATCCGTCTCAGATACCGTCTTCGTCATCCTCTTCGAGCATGCCGAATTCTTCTTCACCGTCATCCTCCCCGTAGCCGAGGTTCACGCCGGCCCAGTAGTGGATGATCTTGCAGTGCTCCAGGTCGATTCCCGTCGCCTCGGTGATGTACTCCGGGGTCGACTCGTAGAGCTTCTCCACGGAGTTGATGCCCGCGGACTTGAGGGCGAAGAGGACCTCGTCGTCGATACCGTGGACTTCCTGCAGTTTCTCGTCCTCGCTCATCATGTCGCCGCCGAGATCCTGCTGCTCCAGGACCACGCGGGCCCCGGTGGAGATGCGGATGGCACCGTCCACGCCGCCCAGCCCGGGGATCTTGGAGAGCTCCTCGGGATCGGCCTGGGCGATGTCCTCGATGGACCGCCAGCCCAGCTTGAACATGGTCTCGGCCAGGTCCGCCGAGACGCCCTCGATGGAGGCGATGGACTCCTTCACCTGGTTCTCCAGCTCGATGACCTTGGA
>QKIM01000044.1 GCA_003249585.1 Deltaproteobacteria bacterium | reverse complement strand
GAAAAAGCCAGGAGATCCCGCAGGCACAGGCAGACCTGACGGGACAGGGCCCGAAGACCCTGCGGGTAAGAAACCCGCAGCCCCCACCGATACCAAAATCCCTGAAGGGAAAAAGCCCCGCAACGCTGCGGGCAAGAAACCCAAAGACCCTGCGGATGACAAAAAAAACGACACCATCTCCGTCATCCACATCAGGCCGAAGAAGAATCCTTCGAAGCGTCCCAAGGTCAAAAAGGAGGACGGGATCCTCGTGAAGGGGATCCTGAAGCGTCCCCAGAAGGCTTCCGTGGGCGAGTTCAAGCTAAACCGGGCCGTCCTCACGGCCGCTCCTCAGCCTTCGGCGGGGGACATGCTGCGCACGGCACCTGGTTTCTATGTGGGGCATCCCCAGGGTGAGGGCATGGCCAACGCCCTGTTTCTTCGCGGTTTTGACGCCGCTCACGGGCAGGACTTCGAGCTCTGGGCAGGCGAGGTCCCCATCAACCTCACGGGGCACATCCACGCTCAGGGGTACGCAGACATGCACTTCATCATCCCAGAGGTGGTGCTCTCCCTGAAGGTCGTCGAGGGGGTCTTCGACCCCTCCCAGGGAGACTTCGCCGTCGCCGGATCCGGCTATTTCAGTTACGGAGTCAAGCAGCGCGGGATCCACGCCGCCCTCACCCTGGGCTCCTTCGATACCCGGCGCCTCCTCTTCATCTGGGCTCCCAAAGGTGAGTCCCGGGAGACCTTCGCCGCCGTCTCCATCAAGGAAAGCGATGGGTTTGGCACAGGAAACCGCGCCTCCCAGTCGGTCTCGGCCATGGGGCGCTACGCCCTGGCCCTGGGATCGAAGACCACGGCCGTCTTCCACGTGGGGGGGTTCGCCGCCCGCTCCATCCTCCCGGGAGTGCTCAGGCTCAGTGACATCCAGGCGGGCACCGTGGGGCTCTACGACACCTACAGCGACCCGACGGCCCGCGCACAGAGCGGTTTCTTCTCCCGCTTCGAAGCCTCCGCCAAGGTGGAGAAACGCCTGGCACGAAAGGGCGAAGTGCTCCGTTTGACGCTGTGGACCCTTCGGACGAACTTCAGGCTCCGGCAGAACTTCACGGGCTACCTGCTCGCCTTCGCCGATCAGCCGGATCTCGTGGGAGCCGGGGATCTCCATCAGCAGGTGAACCTTGACGAGGCCTACGGAGCGTCCCTCACCTACCGCAGCGGCACCTTCAAGAAGTGGGGAATTCCCATGAGCACCCACACGGGGATCACCCTGCGCAGTGACTGGATCGACCAGACCGAGGATCTCCTCTTCCCTGCCCAGAACATGATCTGGCGCACCACCGTGGACACCTCTGTGCAGGTGCTGGACGCGGGACTCTTCGGTGGCGTCAACGCCGAGATCACCGATATGTTCCGCATCCGTATGGGGTTCAGGGCGGATTACCTGGTCTTCGGTGTCAACGACCGACTGGGCAACTGGCAGTACAACACCCCCACAAATCAGAGCCACCAGTTGGGCTACAAGCGGGACGCCATGGGGCTCGCCATGGGCCCCAGGCTGGGCTTCGAGGTCGGCCCCTTCCACAAGTACGTCGTCCCCTCCATCTTTGAGGGTATCTCCTTCATCGGCAGCTACGGTGAGGGCTTCCGCTCTCCGCCGCCCCGCTCCCTCCAGGAGGGAGAAAAGGCCCCCTTCACCAAGGTCCGCTCCCTGGAGGCGGGGGTCAAGTGGTACCCCGACAAGCGAAAGCGCCTGCTCTTCAAGTTCACGGGCTTCTACACCTACCTCTCCGACGACTACGTCTACGATCCCACCACGGCCATGGCCAAGTCCATCGGTGACACCAGCCGTCTCGGGGCCATGGCTTTTGTGAGCGCCCGTCCGGCAAAGGGGCTCCTCTTCTCGGGCTCCCTCACCTACGCCTACGCCGTCCTTGAGGGCTCTCCCCTGCCCACGCCCGAAGATCCCCAACCGGGGCAGAAGGCGGGAGATCTCATCCCCTACATCCCGCCTTGGGTGGGACGCGTCGACGCGGGATACACAAGAAAGGTGGGCCACGTCGCGGGCAGCGCCGTCACTCTCAAGGCCGGGGTCGGCTACTCCTATCTGGGGCCCCGCCCCATCCCCTTCAGCCAGTGGAGCGACCCCGTCCACCTCGCCGACGCCTCCCTGAGCGCCTCCTGGCGGGAGTTCACCCTCAAGCTCGAGGCCACCAACGTCTTCAACACCGCCTGGCACGACATGGAGCTCAACTTCGTGTCCCAGTGGGACCCCTATGTCCCCACACGGATTCCACAAAGACACGTTGTGGCCGGAGCGCCGCGGACCATCATGGCCACACTGTCCATGGTCTACTGAGGTGTAGCATGATTCGTAACATACCATTTATTTTATTGTTTTTCATTTCTGGCTGCAAAATAGGCAGCACGGGGGAGGCCCTCGTGGAGTACCCCCTCTACGGGCAGGGTACCACCACCGCCCAGACCTTCGCCAGCACCGACGGCTGGGAGATCACCCTCACCGAGGCGAAGTTGATCCTGGGCCCACTGCTTCTGTGTTCTCATGTCCCCACCTTCTCCAAGTCCGGCAGCGACTCTCTCACGGAGTGCGGCAAGGTCATGGGGGATTTCGCCACGGCGACCCTCTTCAATGCCCTTTCCGACCAGGAGCAGCTCCTCGGGACGCTCAGCGGCATCAGCGGCCAGATCAACAGCATCTTCTACGATCACGGCTACCTGTGGCTCCCCACCCAGGGCGAGGCTCAGCTGGTGAACGATGCCCTCGACGGGAACTCCGTACTGATTTCGGGGACCGCTACCTTGGACGCCTCCTCCTTCGACTTCACCTTCTCCTTGCCGCTCAAGCCCATCAAGAAGGGGCTGCAGACGGTCATGGGCGTGGGTGTGGACTACGAGGCGGGGACCCACACACAGAAGATGGTCATCCGCGCCGATCCCGCCTATTGGCTCAGGAACGTGCGCTTCGGAGCTCTCTATGCCCTCGGGGAGGATCCGTTGATCCTCTCCGAGGAGATGGGCACCTGGAACATCGTCTATTATGGAATAACTTCATCGACTCCCCTGGAATTCTCCTGGGACCCAAAGGAATAATATTATGAAAACATATAGTTGTATTTTTATCATCGTGTCACTGCTGTTGGGCGCCGTGGCCTGTGACGAGGCCACAGGGTCAGGAACGGGATCCATCCAGTTCTATGTGGAGCCC
>QKIM01000303.1 GCA_003249585.1 Deltaproteobacteria bacterium | reverse complement strand
AGGGTCTGCTCCACGGCATCGAGATTCACCCCGATCTTGAGCTCTTTGACGAATTTGAGGGGCTTCCCTCCGGCGGCGAGGTATCCACTCAGGAAGAGCTCGTCGGGCAGAAGATACACCTCCTTGCCCGACTCGGTGGTCCCCATGATCGCCTCGATGCCCGGCAGCACGAAGATGCGCCGCAGGATCGGGACGTGGTGGATCTTGACCCGGGAGAGGGGAAGATCCACCCGGATCCGCGCCGAGGGGTCGAAGGTGCCCCGTGCGAGCTCTCCCGCGCAGGCCACGAGCGCCATGGAGAGCGGTTTGGCGGGGTGTTCGCAGCGGTGGACGATCTTCCCGTTCTTGAGCAGTTGCACAAAGAGCGGGCCGGGGTAGTCGCGGGTGAAACCGGCGAGGGCCGAGGGTGCCTGGTGGGTGGTGAGCGCGGTCTTGAGGATGCGCATCAACTCCCGGCGCTCCGTCTCGTCGGGTGCCGGCACGGGGCTCTGGCGTGACGTGAGCCAGCCCGCCGTGACCGCGACGAGGGGCGCGAGCAGATAGGCGCCCAGAATGAGAAGAATCAATCGTCTGCCGGTCATTGGTCCTTCTCACTCTCTGCACCGGCCGACCGGGCGCCGGTCCTGCCACGGGTCTTCCCCCTGGCCTGGGCTTTGCCGGCAGGTTTCCCTGAGTCACCCTTCACGTCGCCTGCAGTCTGAACCGGAGCCTTCGCGGCCGCCTGGCGGACACCACCCCTGCCCTGGGGCCACAGGGCCTTGAGCTGGAAGAGGGGCCAGAGGCCAAAGAGCTGGACCACAAAGAGCATGGCCATGTAGGAGACGATGGTGATACCCTTGCCCAGGGGACCGTAGATGCCCTTGAAGTACCCCGCGGTGTAGGCCAGCAGGAAGAGCGCCACGATGGTGATGGCGATGTAGAGCGCCGCCATGGCGATCCCCACCTCCCGGCCCCAGCGCCGGTCAGAGACCATGAAGGCGCCACCGGCGAGCAGCATGAAGGGAAACAGCAGGGTCAGCACCCGCGCCGTCGTGTCGTAGGCGGGCAGGATGAAGAGGAACACCGAGAGATAGAGCAGCGCGAAGAGGATATCGACGATGCCGTACTTGCGGACTACGGAGATCTTGATCATGAAAGGTATCCTTGGGGGGTTCAGGAGGCCACGGAGATGTAGATGGCGTTCTCCCTGAGTTTGAAGTGCTGGGTGGAGAAGATGAACCGCGTGAGATCATCGAGCCGACGCTGCCCGTCGGCCCGCTTCACCAGCAGCTCGGCGAAGGGGCCGAGCTGCCCCGTGAAGAGGTAGGACGCGCGATCCGCGGCGACGGCGAAGCCTTCCTTCACCTTCCGGGCGATATCGAGGCTGATGGCGTCCATCTCCAGGATGAGTCCCTGGTATCGGTTCCTGTCGATGCGGCTCAGGATCTTGCCGGCGATCTTCATCATGTCGGCCTGGGCCTCCGGGTCGAACCCGGCGATCTCCCGCTGCGGGAACCCCGTTTTGGCGATGGCGGCATAGAGGGCGAAGAGCCGCTCCGCCGAGAGATCCAGCGCCATGATGTCCCCCCGCTCGTACATGATGAGGGTGCCGCCCAGCAGGGCCTGCCACCGGGAGTACTCTTCGACGTCGAGATACTTCTCACCCACGAGGATCACCGGAGACTCGAAGGGGAGGACCGTGAGGGTGTCCCCCTCGGCCCGGTGGGTCTCGAAGGGCGTGTCGAACTGGTCGAGGAGGTCGCTCAGCCCTGAAGGACGCTTGTCCAGGAGGGTCTTTTTGTCCGGAGGCCTTTGCTCGAAGAGATCCCTGGCCACCCGGGGGATCTCGGGCATGATCAGGTGTAGAATGTTCCGGTGGCAGTTCTTCACATCACCAGGATAGAGGAAGGGAGTGAGGTCGGCGTGCCGCAGGACTTCCCCGGAGATGGGCTGCGTACCGGGCTCGACGGGCAGCACGTCCTTGGAGACCCCCAGGGCCGAGGAGGCATCAGCCAGCAACTGGGCCGATTTTTTCTCTCCCTTGTAGAGGAGCAGGTGGGCGATGGTGTTGAGCGCCTCGCCCCGGATCTCCTTTTCGAGGGTTCGCAGGGACTTGGACCAGAGCATGTCAAGCTTGATGTTCTTGCTCACCTGGTCGTTCTGCCGGTCGAAGAAGGCGGCCAGCGCCTTCACCGCGGGGAGGGAGCCGTCGCTGATATCCACGGCCTTCTGGAAGCTCGCCTGGGCGTTGCGCTTATCCTGTATCCCATCCTCGTAGAGGGCCCCCATGAGGATGAGATAGTCCACCTTGCGCGCCATGGACTGCTCCAGGCTCAGGCAGCGCTTGAGGGAACGCAGGGCCATGTCGTGGTCGCGTTTCTCAAGGTAGAGCTCATACAGACGCTCCCAGACCTTGAGTTGGGACTGATCCATCTCCAGGGACTTGATGTACAGGTTCACGGCGGCGTCGGCCTCGCCCTGATCATCGTGGGCACGGGCGGCGCGCAAAAAGAGCGCCGATCGGACGGTCTTGCTCTTCTCGTACCTGAGCGACTGCTCGAGGTACCGGATGAGCAGCGACCGCTCGTTGAGGCGCTCGAGGATGTCACAGACCACGGTCAGGACCTCCTTCTCGTGGGGCACCTCCTCGAGGTACTTCATGTAGGTCTCGAGCCCCTCCTCCTCGGACTGGAGGTGATCCAGATAGATCTCCCCGAGATCCTTCAGATACCGACGCCGGTTCTCCACAGCCTCCTCGACCTCGATGCGGTGTTCCAGCAGGCCGGCGAGCCTGTCCCAGGCTTGGTCCCGAGAATAGATGGCGTGCAGCCGTAAAAAGGCCTCCCGGTGCTGTGGGACTTCAGCCAGCACCTTCTCGTACTGTTCGGACGCCGCAGGCAGATCCGAGCTCCACTGCTCCAGCGCCATACCCGCCAGATAGTGGCAGTGGGCGACCCCTTCGGCCGGCGTGAAGTGTTCGGCGAGCATGGTGATGAACCGCGAGAACTCAGCTCCGGACCGCAGTCGGACCCCCAGGGCGATCCCCATGTCGATGAGGGGCAAAAAGCCCGCGCGAACCTCGGCGGCTGCCGAGAGCATCTCCAGGGCGGCCTCGAACTGCTCCCCCTCGATCAATTGTCTGGTGTGGGCCAGATCGAAGAGATACCGGGAATCCGGAAGATCCGCGAAGTATTCGCTGAGCCGGAAGGCGGGGAACTTCTCCCGAAGATGGGAGAAGGCCCACCAGAGGACGGGCCCCTCCGTGGGGCACAGATCGACGACGCTCAGGACCCGCGCGTCGTCGGGAAGGGAGAGCCCCGAGAGCTCGTCCAGCCGCCACAGCTCCGCGCTCACCCCGGGGAGGTACTGGTCGAGCTGCATGAAGAGCACCAGCCGCCTGAAGGCCTTGAGTTCGTCCTGGAGCTGCCGCATGCGCCTGGAGTAGCCGATGATGCGCAGCAGATTGTAAAGGTCGGGCCGGTCGAAGGAGGCCAGGGCCTCCCGGGAGAACATCTCGGACTCCTCGTCCCCCTTGCCCTCTCCGTCGATCCTGGACATGGTGGAATAGACGTGCCGCTTGACGGCCTCGTCGGCCTCCTCCGTGAGAAGATCCAGCAGCAGGGTGTTGAGACTGGTCCAGTCCCCCTTGCGCCATAGAGACTCCATGAGCAGGGCGCCCGCCACAGGGCTGTCGGATTTCTGGAACAGGTGGGGCAGCTCGACGTCGCCCAACTGTGCCGTGAGGGCCTTGCAACAGGCCTCCTGCCACGTCTCCTCTGGGAGGGTCTCAACGTGCTCGGCGATGGCAGCCTGATCCCCCGTCACAAGCGCCAGCCTCAGCAGCAGCGCCCCCCGAAGATGCTCGGGAGCGGCGTCGAGGAGCGAAAGGGACAGCTGCCCCGAGAGGTCGCCGTAAAGGGCGGCCCGGTAGGCGATGAAGGCCACGGTCTCCTCGGGCATGATGCCCAGGAGGGGCTCGGCGGCCGAGGCCAGGTTTCCGCCGCGTTCTTCGAACCAGGCCGTCAGCACGGAGGCGTGGGACGACGAGGTGCCGTCGGTGTACAGAAGGCGCAGCGTCTCCATGACCTGGGTCGCCGATTCCATCTCCATGCTCAGCAGATCAGCGCAGGCCGCGTCTCCCGCGAGCATGGCGAGAAAGCGATCCCTCTGTGGTTCAGGCGCAAACCCCTCGGGCACGGTGCGGCTTCTCAGCATGGCCAGACGATTGGCCACCCGTCCGGGCAGAACCTCTTCCAGGTCGGGGATGGCGGCGGTGTCGAAGGCCTTGTCCCGCATGGCGCTGATCCGCGCCGGGAGGGGAGCTTCGTCTTCGGACGTGTCGAGTCCGTACCACCACCGCGCCAGCGGCGTGACCGCCCACTGGCCGAGCCGGGAAGCCAGCGGCCCTGGCTCGAGGTAGTCAGCGCGGATGCGCTCGAGGACCGTCCATTCGGCGCTTTGGGGGTCGAGCTCCCGGATGCCGTCGGTGAGATCAGCCCCTGTCTCCAGGAGATGCCCCATGTGGAAGCGTGCCTTCAGGGGGTCACTGGGCATTTGTGCCGAGGCCGTCTCCCTGGTGACGATCCCCCGATCGGCGGCATACCAGTATGCCAGTGGCGTCTCCGGGATCCGGGGCACAGGCTGACCGAGGCGCAGAAGCGCCAGCGCCAGCCACTCCTCGGGCGTGCGATCGTTGAGTGCCGCGGCTCCGGTGGCGATGCGATCGTTGTCTCGCAGGAGATAGGCACACCTCAGACTGGAGAGGAGCGCGAAGGGAGCCAGCTCCGTCTCCAGGAGCGTCCCGTAGAGTTCACTGGCGACGGCAGGATCCTGAACCTCGGTCAATCGGGCAAGAAGAGCCGTATAGGGCGGAGTGCGCCGGTCCCCCTGCTCGTCGAGCCAGGATCGCAGCCCCTCGCCATCGAGGCGACGGGCATAGATATCGCAGCCCACGGAGAGCGCATAGTCCGGATGGGCGGAGAAGGCCTCGGCCGTGGGCAGGTAGTCCACGAAGGAGCCCAGCTCCAGGGACAGGGCGAGGGGGAGCGAAGAACCGGCCCCCTGCAGCCGCATGGCATGCTCCCACGCCTCCTGGGCGTTGCGATCGGCCAGCGCCAGGGAGAGCAGGAGAAGGGATTTGTGGATGTGATCTCCCTCGAGATCCTCCAGGGCGCTTCGGGCCGCCGCTGGGTTCTCGGCCATGAGGAAGAGCCTCGCGGCTTCGAGATACCAGACGGGCCGTCCCAGGGAGTAGGCCAGCTCCGTGAGCAGCTCGGCGTCGGCCTGACAGAGCGCGGCGTCCATGGGCGTATCGGCCCCGGAGGAGAGGTTGAAGTCCACCATGTTCCCACCGGAGAGGTCATCGGGGGTGAGGATCGGGGGGACATTCTCCATGCGGTCCAGGGGGCCCCTGAGGCTCTCGTCCTCGAGAATGGCCGGGTCCATCTGTGCCGCGAGGGCGTCGTACGCGTCCCCGGTGAGCGTCTCAGCATAGGCATGAAAGACGATGCCGCGAACCCTGTCGTAACTGAAATCTTTAGCGATATCCCATGCATTGGCCACATGATCGGGGGAGGCGGCGAACTGGGTCCACAACAGCCAGTTGGCCCTGAAACGGACCTCCCGATACTTGTCGGCTGTGGCGTTGGAGGCGATGCACTTGAGCGCCTCGAGGCGACGGGGATGATCCGCCGGCAGAAGATCGGCGATGCGCACGCAGAGCTCCACACGCTCTTCGGCGAGGTTGAGGATCCGGGCACAGCGGTCCCATGCCAGGAGGGCCGGCAGCTCGGAGTCGGCTTCCTCGATCTTTCGGGCGCTGGCGGCCTTGTGGAGTTTCCCCTTGAACTCCTTGGTGACGCTCACCAGGGCCGCGAACTGGTCCGTGATGATCTCTCCGGGGATGATCTCCGCCAGAGAGGAGGTGAGGGCGCTCAGGGGCTCCTGAAATGCCTTGAGAATAGGTGAGGGTTCAAACCCCTGTACCGACCGGTCCTGCAGGATGCCGGCGAGCCACAGGTGCATGGTGGAGCGACTGCAGTCCTCGGCGATCTCTTCCACGGAGAGCAGCCGGGACCACTCCTCGAAGTCGTCGAAGCGGGCCGCGAGCACCTGTCCGAAGAGCCGGGCGAGGGCCGCTTCGGCTCCAGCACCGTGGCTGAGCCCCACCAGGGTGGGGAGGGCCGCACGGTCATCGAGGATCCAGCCCCTGTCGAAAGCGAGATCAATGGTCTCGTGGGAGGAGAGCTCCGGCGGGTCCTGCCTGAGGAATTCTTCGTAATGGCCGGGTATTGACCGCTCCCAGTAGAGCCGGTAGGCCGTCTTTTCGCGCCCTCCCTCGGTGTAGGCGCGCTCGGCCGCGCCGGGCGCCGGCCCCTGGAAGATATCGGCCAGCTCCATGGCCGCCTTGGTGAGGATGGCGCCGCGGGCCTCGGGATAGTCATCGGCCACCCGGTCCATGATCTCCTGGAAGAGGACGCCGTCGGTACCCGTGAGGGCTCTTTTGGCCGCCTGCCATCTCGCCTCCGGGGTATCGATGCCCAGGAAGGGGTCGGCGTCGACGGTCTGTCTGCGGAAGGCAAGTTCCAGCCGGTCTGCAGGCTCCGTGCCCTCCTCGAGGAAGCGCTCCAGCCGATCGGTCCGGTGATACTCCCGTGCCAGGAGCTGCCGGAGTCCGGCCATCTCCTCCAGATGCTCAACGCCGTCCAGGAGCCCCAGGGCCTCTTCGACGGCGCCTCGGGCGCTCTGCAGTCTGGATGCCATGAGGGTGTAATAGAGCTGTTCCCTGGGGTCGACGCACTCGGCGGCCAGTTGCGTGAGGAGGGGCAGGGCGATGTCTTCGCGCCCCGCGACGAGGGCCGACTCTGCCGCGAGCCCCCTCTCCAGGGGAGTGGTGAACTCCTCGGGACCGAAGGTCTCCTCCAGCGCGAGGATCCCAGCAAAGTCGCCCTTGGCCGCGAAATGCCGGCCCAGCTCGGCGCGCATGAAAGGAGCCCATGGGGATGACGGCCCCCACTGGACGAGGAGCGCCCTGGCACGGTCCTCATCGGATGCCTTGATCGCTGCGTAGTAGGCAAGGATCAATGCTTCCCCGGACGTGTCAAGGGCCAGCGCCTTCTCCAGGTAGGACCAGGGGTCTTCACCACCGGAGAGGGCGGCCAGAGCCGCAAACATAAAGAAAGGGTAGGCGCCCGGATCATCCCCGAGAGCCTCGGCGACGTCGGCATAGGGGCCGGGAGCCGCCGCCCCGAAGCTCCTCACCATGAGCCAGGAGATCCGGTCACTCTCCGGGCCGTTGAACTCGACGGATTCGGTGGTCTCACCCGTGCGAAGGAGCGCCGCGGCGCGATACATCCAGGGGACCGCGCCCTCGCGGGCCAGGACCGCGTCCCAACGTCCCATTCGGGCTGCCAGTTGCAGAAGCCTCGCGTCGAGGAGCTCGGACGGGTGGGCCTCCCGATAGTCGGAGAGGAAGGTGAAGGCGTCGTCGAGATCCGAGAGATCCCGCTCGGCGATGACGGTGGCGTAGAGGGCGGTGGCCTCACCGGCGTCGCTCCCCGCCTGGGCCAGGCTCTTCTCCTTGAGGAGCGCATAGAGCCCGGCCATGTCGCTCTGCAGCCGCGCACAGGTCTCCCGCTCGAACCACAGGTCGGACGCCCGCAGGGGATCAAGGGGCAGCGCCTCTCTGGCCCACTCCTCGGCCTTGACGTAGTTGCCGTTCCTGCGGCTGAGGAAGACGGCGTAGGTCAAATAGGCGGCTTTGATCTCCGGCTCGTCGACGAGCCCGGCGATCTCGTAGCAGAGATCGGCCGCTTCGACGGTGTCAGTGGCGATTTCCCGGAGTCTGGTCAGGGCCAGCAGCGGCAGCGTGTACGAGGGGCGATGGTCGAGCGATTCGCGGTAGAGGGTCTCTGCCTTGTCGAAATTGCCGATGGCTTCGTTCTCGATGCCCCGCAGGTAGAGCAGCGAGGCGAGGCGGTTCGGTTCCTCCTCGTGCTTGAGCTCCACGCCGAAGAGCATCTCGGTCTTCTCGAGGAGCCCCTTCTGGGAGATGAGGCTGCGCACGGCCCAGAGGTTGGGTCTGAGGGCGGGGGAGCCGTCGAGGACGATACCGTAATTTTTGAGCGCCCCCCCCATGTCCCCGGACAGCTCGGCGATGCTCCCGGCCATGTACAGATAGAGGTCGCGGGAGAGAGTGTCGGGCATGGCGGGCGCCATGGCCGCATAGCGCTGGAGCATCAGCGGGGGGGTCTGCTTTTCGACCTCAACAGCGTAATCTTTGAGATCATTGGCAAAAGGAAGCGCATACGCCTTCTCTGGTTCGGCCACGTACACGAAGGGGATGTCCCCCGTGTTCCTGGCGACCAGCTGCGGAAGCTCGGGGACAGGCGGCATGGGAGGCGGCTTCAGGCCAACCTTGACGGGCTTCTCCTCATCGACTTCCTCGAGGAGTTCATCGTCAATTTCCATGATATCTTCTGCGATCTCAATACCCTCGTCGTCGAAGTCCGGGAGTGGGGTGTCTGGGGGATCTGTGAAGTCCATGTGCGCTCCTTCTGATTTCCCCACTTTTTACACCATTTGAGGAGAAAAATTAACAACCTTTTGCGTCTGGACGGCATAAACCCATGCCTCCACGGTGTCCCCTGCCTGCCATAATTTCCTCTGTTTTCCTTCGATTAAGAGGCAAATTCCCGCAGATTGCCCGCCTTGTACTGCGCAAAAGCCTCTCGGGCCGTGAACTGACCAGCGCCGGCGTAGATCACCACGTTGAGCTTTTTCAAAATGGTCATGGCGTTGCCACCGGGACCATTGCCGGTGATGACGACGTTCACATGGTCGTCCGCGATGACCTGGGCCATCCGCGGACCCGCCCCGTGCGCACCTTGGGCGATGTCGCTCGTGTCGACATAGCGGTGGTCAGCGAAGTTTTCGTCGGTGATGAGCAGACCCGCCGCGCGACCGAAACGGGGATCGAGGACAGCGTCGGGATCGTTTCCAGAGACCGTAAAAGCGATGTTCATGGGGTTTCCTTTCGGGGTTCTAGTGATAATCTGTCCAGGAGCGTCGCGGTGAGATCCCGGAGAAGGTTTGTCAATTCAGGATTGTCGCCCTCGGCCACCGTCCTGAGCGCCTTCATGGCCCCAGGAACCGAGGGGGAAAAGGGGAGCCGCGCAAGAACGGGCAGGCCGAGGTCTGCAGCCAGGGCCTCGATGGCCGCGCTGTTCTCGTCGTGGAGATCGGCCTTGTTGATCACGATACCCGCCGGGATGCCGAATCCCTCGATGGTCCTGGCCAGTCGCTCGAGATCGTGGATGCCGGATCGGGTCGGTTCCGTCACCATGAGCGCAAAGAACGCACCGGAGAGGGAGGAGACCACGGGACACCCGATTCCCGGCGCCCCATCCGTGATGATCAGGGGATAGCCCTCTTGCCTGGCTTTCTCCATGGCCAGCTGCCGGATCCGGGCCACCAGTTTCCCCGAGTTCTCTCCACCAATCTCCAGATCTCCGTGAATCATCGTGTTCCCCGTGCGCAGAGCCGAGATCTTCACGGTCCCCGTGCGAAGCGGTGACAGGGAGATGGCCTGGGCGGGGCAGATCCGGGCGCAATACCCGCACCCCTCGCAGGACGCGGTATCGATGTGGGCCGACTCGTGTTCCATCTGCACCGCACCGAAGCGGCACACCTCGGCGCACCGGCCACAACCGGTGCACGTTTCCGTATCCACCGAGGCCGCTTCCATGCCGAAAAAGGGCTCCTCCCAAAAACGCTCGGGCTTGAAGAGGATGGGGAAGTTGGAGGCGTCCACGTCACAGTCGGCCCCCAGGGCACGATCCGCCAGGAGGTAGAGCAGCGCGGCCGACACCGAGGTCTTCCCGGTTCCTCCCTTGCCACTGACGACGACGATCTCTTCAGGTCTTTTCATGGAAAATCCTTTGGGCGAGGTTTTTGAGCGCGTTCTCGAGAGCCGGGACATGCTCCCAGGCGAGTCGCCCGTCTGCGTAAAGCGTTGCCAGAGTCCGATCGTCGGGGATTCTCACGATCTCGAAGCCCGTGAGAAATTGCGCCAGTGGGCCATAGGGATCGCCATCACGGTTGAGCACCACGAGGGGCTCCCGCCCGTACTTTTGCACCAGCGCGACGGCCAGCGTCAGATCATGGAATCCGAAGGGGGTCGGCTCCGTGACCAGCACAGTGACATCGCTCGTCTCGATGACCTTTTGCGCGGTACATGCCGTCCCCGGGGGAGCGTCAATGATGACGAGCTCCGCTTTTGCCTCCCCGAGGGCCGCATCGATGACGGGGACGGCCTGTTCCTCGCCGACGTCCATTCGCCCCTCGATCACACGCAGATCGTTGAACTGCGCCTGGCGGATGGTTCCCGTACCCCGCGCGGCCATGGGCAGCGCCTGTGTCGGACACAGCTCGCTGCATGCATGACACCCGTGACACAGGCGTTCGAAGACGACCACCTCGCCGGCCACAGGGAGCACGGCGTGAAAGGCGCACACCTCTCCGCACAGCCCGCATCGGGTGCAGGCGTCGGAATTCCATTCGGGGTACTTTCGCGTCACACGCCGCACATCGTAATATTCACCGGGAAAGAAGAGGGCCGAGTTGGGCTCCTCCACATCACAGTCGAGCAGCGTCACGGGACGTTGTCGGGAAAGATAGTGGGCGAGATTCGTTGCGAGCATGGTCTTGCCCGCCCCGCCCTTGCCCGAAGCTATGGCGATGCGCATGCGTTCTCCTTGTGACGATCACCGCGCGGTTCTAGGTGCAGATCAACCTTCCCGGGCGGTGTGCTACCCGCGCCCTCCGCGCCCTCCACGGCCCATGCCTTTGCCGAGGCCAAACCCTCGACAGCACCGGCCGTGACCGAAGCTTCCGGCGTAATCCCGCAGTTCATCGGCACCGCAGGCCGGGCATTCCCGAACCTGGGCCTCCATGGGGACCGTGAACTGGTGCCCACAGGCGGTGCAGGTGAGGATGTTGTCCACAAAGTGGACGCTGCCCCCCTCGATGGCCAGCTCCCGCCCGTTGACGAGGGCGTCGACGATATTGCGCCGGGCCTTGGCCACCAGCCGGGAAAAGGTGGAGCGGGAGATACCCATGCGATCCGCGGCTTCCTGCTGATCCAGCTCCAGGAGGTCTGCCAGCTTCACCGCTTCGAACTCGTCGAGGGTGATGGTGACGCGCTCAAGGGCTTTCCGGGGGACGCCGGCGGGTTTGTAGGACCGGAACCTCGGCGGCTCCGTGACGACTCGTTCGCGGGGTGGACGGGACATCGCTTCCTCCTGCCTGTCCTTATAACGCACATATGTGCATATTCAATAAAAAACCACCACCAATCCATATATGCTTGTTATTGCGGCATATATACACTCACAATGCAGGCATTTACCCCCTGACATAGTGCACAAAATTTCAAAACAGAGGGGAGTCGGGGGCCGCTACTCCACGATCCCCGTGGGGATGGAGTAGACGTTGACGAAGTAGTACAGGGCCGGGTTGCCCAGGATGTCGCGCTCGGCGTGGAGGTTCACGCCGTAGGTGGAGAGGTAGAGGTTGGTCCCCCTGATCTCCATGTCGACGTAGAAACCAATGGATCCCTCATAGGGCTCCTCGTTGCCGCCCAGAACGGAGACCTGCCACTGGGGCATCGCCTCGGAGCGATCCAGGATGCCGAAATAGAGTTCCTGGGACGTGGCGTCCTGCCAGGAGACGAAGACCTTGGTGGCCGCGATGCGGATGGAGCAGTCAGCCCCGAAGTAATGCTGCACGGGCATGGGCAGCCCGTTCTGGTTCAGCCCGTCGTCCTCGCGGAAGCCGTCGTCGATGAGGGAGGTCTCGGAGACCCCGGAGGTGGTGTCGAAGACCGCATAGTACAACGAGCGCTGCATGCCGTCCTGGTACACCAGGTGGATGAGGCTCTCGTCCTCGGGGTCGACGGCCAGCTCGACGAAGAGCCCCATGGGCACGCCGTTGGCGGCCTTCTCCACGGCGATGGCGGGCTCGGTGAATGCGCCCCCCTCCT
>QKIM01000418.1 GCA_003249585.1 Deltaproteobacteria bacterium | reverse complement strand
TGTCGCCAACTCCTCGTAATTCCCGATATCCAGCTTCTTTTTCTTGGGTGCCATGGTCGACCTCCCGTCGGCATAACCAGTCCTCCCTGCTTTCGATCATGATCACCCAACAATGTCAATCGCTTTTTCTTGCGATCACCCTGGGGGGCTCTGCAGGGTGCCTTGACCGGGCGGTGGGGTACTGTATAATGTCAGCAGGAACGGAATCTGTGCGGTGACTGTCTGCGAGCACGGAAAGAAAGGTGAACCATGGAAGCAAAAGGATGGACTGTCAGCGGCGTGATTATCGGTATCTTGCTCATGGTGGGGCTGGGATCCTGCGGCGAGGGGGTCGTCCACGGCGGCGACCACAACGTGAACAACACGAACAACACGAACAACGTGAACAACACGAACAACGTGAACAACACGAACAACACCGAACCGGTCTGCGGCAACGGGATCCTCGAGGCGGGGGAGGCCTGCGACGACGGGACCACCTGGGGCGGGGACGGCTGCAGCGCCGACTGCTCCACGGTTGAGCCCAAATATGCCTGTCCGGTGCCCGGAGAGGCCTGCGTCAGGATCGTCGTGTGCGGGAACGCGCGCATCGAAGGCGACGAGACCTGCGACGACCACAACACCCAGGACGGGGACGGCTGTGACTCCTCCTGTCAACTCATGCCCGGCTGGGTCTGCCCCATCGTGGGGGCGGCCTGTGTGGCCGAACAGTGCGGCGATGGCATCAAGGCCGGGTTCGAGGCCGGCGATGACGGCAACAACACCGATGGTGACGGCTGCAGCGCCGACTGCCGTCTCGAGGAGGGATACAACTGTGTGGGGACCACCTGTTATGCCACCGTCTGCGGAGACGGTGTGGTAGAGGGCACCGAGGAGTGCGAGGACGGCAACCTGGATGTGGGTGATGGCTGCGCGCCAAACTGCAAGCGCGAGCCCAGTTGCGTCGACGGCGTGTGCCAGGCGGTGTGCGGCGATGGCGTGGTCTGGGCCCCCGAGGAGTGCGATGACGGCAACACGGTCTCCGGTGACGGGTGCAGCGCCAACTGCACGGAAGAGCATGGGTGGGACTGCGTCGAGGTGCCGCTTCCTCCACCCTCGGAGGTGACCCTCCCCATCACGGTCCGGGACTTCGTGGCGGCGTGCGGGACCGGTGCCCGGCTCCCCTACGGCACCGCCGGGGCCACATCCCCCTACGGGCATCCGGACTTCGAGTGCTACAGCGGCGGGCTCCTCACGGGCATGGTCAACGTCGACCTCGATGGTGACGGAAAACCGATCCGGGTCCCCAATGCGCAGACCCACGACGCGTCCTCCTTCGCCCAGTGGTACCGGTCCGAACCGGATTTCAACCGGGTCTATGCCATGGAGCTGGTGCTCCCGGACATCGGCGGCGGCGCCTATCAGTTCGACAACACCAGCTTCTTCCCTCTGGACGCCACGGGCTTTGTCGCTGAGCTCTGCGGCACCGACCCCTGTGAGATCCTCCATGACGGGCACAACTTCCACTTCACCTCCGAGGTGCGCTACTGGTTCGAGTATTCGGGGACCGAGGTGCTGGACTTTACCGGCGACGACGACGTCTGGGTCTTCATCAACGGCCATCTGGCCGTGGATCTGGGCGGCGTCCACGGCGCCGTGAGCGGGTCCGTCAACCTCGGGGATCCTGCCGTGGCGGCCCTTCTGGGGCTCAACCTCGGGGGGATCTATGAGGCGGTCGTCTTCCAGGCCGAGCGGCACACCACCCAGTCCAACTACCGTCTCACGCTCACCAACTTCAACCGGGCGCCCTCCCAGTGCGTCTCCACCTGCGGCGACGGGATCGTGAGCAGCGTCGAAGCGTGTGACAACGGCGTGAACGACGGATCTTACGGAACCTGCAACGACGACTGCACGCTCGCCAGCTACTGCGGTGACGGGGTCACGGACTACGAGGCCGGGGAAGTGTGCGACGATGGGTTGAATCTGGGAGGGGAGGCCAGCGAGTGTGCTCCCGGCTGCCAGAGCTATGGCGCGACCTGTGGTGACGGCGTCCTCCAGGAGTCCAACGACGAACAGTGTGACGACGGGAACACCGTGAGCGGCGACGGTTGCAGCGCTGACTGCCATATCGAGATAGGGTAGCCCATGACCCACCAGAGAGGGCGGTCCATTCCGCCGGGACGGGAGTGGCTGGGCGTGTTCATGGCAGTGGTGAGCCTCGCCCTTGGTGGATGCAGTGATCCACCACGGCATGAGCAGACCTCACCGGTGAAGCGCCCCCGGCCCGCCAGGACTTTGACCCGCGCCCCCTCGCCGAAGTCCATGCCCGCTGGCCAGGATGTGGCCGTCGTGGCCACGGCCCGTGGCCTTCTGGAGGTCTCCAGGGACGGTCGTGTCTCCAGGGTGCTGCGTCCGGGTGATGTGCTGTGGTGCGCCGTGGATCCTGTCGGACAGGTCGTGTGGTTCGCAGAAAAGACCGAGAAGGGGATCGTTGTTCGCTTTCTTGAAAAGGACCACACCGTGGTGACGGTCTTCGAGCGATGGCCCTTCCCTGATTTCGAGAGCTTCCCCATTCGGCTGAAATACCGCGCTCAGACCGTCGCCACGGGACCTCCGCAGGTTGACGCCACCATCGTCATCGCCCTCTCGGGCGAGCCACGCATCGAGATGATCCCGGGGATCCTCCTGGGGTTCGACAGGGCCGAAATGATGCGCGTCGCCTCACGGATCCGGGGGCTGCGGTTTGCCGACCGCGCTGCCCTGCGCCGCCTCGTCGCCAGGGATCGCGGTGTGGCACCGGTGCGGCCTGCCAGAGGACTCCTCAGTCGCGTGAAGGTTGACACCGACGCCTGTGAGGCGAAGGAGCTTTGCGGTCACGCACGGGCACTGCCCGGCTCTGGCCTGTACGCTGTCATTGTTGAGCACTCCTGCGGGGATGCCTGTTACGTCCGGCAGGTACTCTATGATTCGGCCAGCGGCACCTTTGTGGATCCGCTCCTGCCCGGGACGCGGTCCAGGACATTGGCAAGAATCTCCGGTCGTTTCGTCACCATGGAGGTAGCCCCCAAAGGCCGGGGGGCCATCGTCCGGAACGCGCTGGTAGACTTTGCCCGGGGTGTCGTCCTGGAGGGCATCCGCAGCGGGGGAGGGTGGCTCGGCGGCGGGTACCGCATAGACTGACGGTTCGCTGTTTCACGCCACTTTTCCCTTTACTCCACGCGGTCCAACACCTAA
>QKIM01000050.1 GCA_003249585.1 Deltaproteobacteria bacterium | reverse complement strand
CCACGTCGACGTGGAGGCCACGGTCTCGGCATTCACCCTCGGGAGCGATATCCTCTCGAACCACAACGTGGAATTCTCGGCCCTCATGGACCTGGCCCTGGAGGCCCTGCGACCCTCCCAGTTCCTGGTGGAACTAAAGGAGCCGGGTTCCCTCCCCAGGTGCCTCCTTGAGTTGACCCGGGCCGAGGTGGTGAATGTCCGCATTGTCGCGGTGCTGCGCCCCGAAGAGCTCGGTCCAGAGGTCGTCTCCGCAGAATGGTTCGGCGCCCTGGCGCGCATTGCCGATGTGCTGTGGTGTGAGGAAGCCGATGATACCCTGGAGACACAGCTGCGCCGGACCTGGGGAGAAAAGCTGGCGACCTCGGAAAAAGACTTCCTCTGGTTCCCCCTCCTCAAGGGGTGGCAGAACCCCGCACGGCTGGAGATTGGAGACTTCAATCCGCCCAGCCCGCAGCAGATCATCGAATTCTCCGCCTGGGGCTCCTTCGTCCTCGAGGATCTCAGTTCCCTGCTCTCCTCCAAGGTGGCCCGCTTTGATCAGGTCAAGGGTGTCGTCTTCGCAACGAGTCGGGAGACCCCCGGGGAAGAACCCCAGTGTTATGCGCTCACGGGACGGGACGGAGACTTCTCTCTCGCGCTGGTCTCCCACAGCGCCCATGAGAAAGCCATCCTTGGCGAAGAGGAGTTCCTGGGCCTGCTGGAGAACGGCTCCCCCGAAGAGGGCGGCGACCGGCTCAGTTCCGCGGGACTCTCCTCGATCTGTTTTCGCAGCGCAGCGATGTCCGACATGGACCGGGAATTCGAGCTCGCGCGGGCCCTGGAGGCCATCTGGCATTTTGCCCTGCCGTGGGGGGACTGCCACGCCCGCGGCGCGGACAACATCGCAGAGGTACTCAACACGGACCCCGACGACCTCGACCTGGATCAGGCCGTCGTGGACGGCTACTGCGGTCTCGCCGCCGCCACGGCCTCAGCACGGCTTGCCTATCACGAGCGGCTGGGGCTCATCCTCCGGGAGACCGAGGATCTGTATCTCGCCCTCACCCACTCCCGCTTCGCCACAGCCATCGAGGAGACACCCGGACGACTGGAGGAGATGGCCCGCTGCTGCAACAACCTGGACAACTACCCGTACGCCGTCCAACTGCTCACCAAGGCCCTGACCATCGAACCCCAGAACAAGAGCGTCCTCCTCAACATGCTCAGGCTGCACCTCGTCTATGGAGAACCCGAGAAAGGCATCGCCCGGCTCGATGAAGCCTTCGACCTCGACCCTGACGAATGGGAGACGGTCCTGCTCGCGTCTCACCTCTACTTCGAGACTGACCGGTACGAGGAGCTCCTCGATCTCTATGAGGCACACCGGGCCGCCTGTGACGCCTCCGAGGACTTCCTGCTCACCCTCTGCTCCGCGCACCTGGATCGCGGGGCGTCCTCCCAAGCCCTCCCCATCCTCCACAGACTTCACGACGACGACCCCGAGAACTTCGGCATCCTCTACCTCATGGGATACGCGAACCTCATCGAGGGTGACATGTCCAAGGCCGTCGCGTTTCTGGAGGAGGCGCTGGAGCGCGGCAACGACATCAGTTGGGTCTATCTGGCCCTTGGGCTTGCCCGCGAATACCTCGGCGAGAAACAAAAGGCCCATGAACTCTTCGAGGAGGCAGCCGAGGTGGCCGCGGCCGAATTCGAGGACGACCCGGGCTACCAGCCCTTCATCGAGTCGGCCATCCTCACCTGTATCGCCATCAAGCAGGTGGAGCGGGCCCAGACCCTCATCGAAGTAAGCGGCAGAGACATGGTATTCTCTCACGAATTCAACAACTTTGTAAAGCTGCTCTCCTGCTTCGCGCTCCCCAAGGGTCTCTCCACCACCTGAGCCCATGCCACGTCCCTTCGCCACCGTCCGTGCCGTGCTCAGATCGCACAGGGGGATCCTGGGCGCGTCCCTCGGCATCGCCCTCCTCGCGAGCGCGCTCACCGTTCTTCTGCCATGGCTGGGAAAGCGGGAAATCGAGATCCTCGAAGGGCGCGGCGCCTTCTCCGCGGCCGGCTCCCCGGCACTCCTCTTTCTCTTCTTCGCGGCGGCCATCTTCCTGACCCGAACCCTGGCCTCCCTGAGCGCCGGTGCCGACCGTCTCCTGGACACCCTGGCCCGGGAGCGGCTGGCCATGGAGATGGATCGCCATCTGTACCGAAAGATGGAGGAGCTGGACGCGGGGTTCCTGGAGAATCCCCAGAACCGGCGCCTCATTTACATCTTCTTCGACATCGGGCAGCTCCCCTGGACCCTCCTGAGGTTCCTGACCAGCGGCCTGGGCCTCATCCTCTCCCTCGCCGCCATCCTCCCCATCATCGCTCTGACCTCCCCGCGGATCCTCGCCCTGATCTCGGGCTTCGGCGCCCTCCAGCTCCTGGTCACCAGGTCACGGATACGTCGGGAGAATGCCTTTCGGGTCTACAAGGAAAAGGCCCTGGCCGGGACCAACGAGCTGGTCTTTCTCCTGCGGTACCACTTCCACCAGCTCATCGCCGTCTCCGGGGAGGGGAGGGTCATGCCCCGCTACTTCCAGCGCCGCAGCGATGCCGTGGCCCTGGAGGTGAAAGAAGAGACCATCAAGCTCTCCTATCAACTGCTCTACGGCCTCACCGAGAACCTCACCCTGCTCGCCACGGCCCTCATCATGGGGGTCGCCGTTCTGGCGGGGGAGATCTCCATCGGCACCTTCACCATGGTCACGGCCTATGCGGTGACCCTGCAGGCCTCGGTCTCACAAATTAGTCAAAAATTCAGTGATTATTACCATATAAAAACCATCATGCTCCAGCTCGGGTTTTTCCTCTCCATGAAGAGCCGGATCGATGACTCGACCATCCGGCCTGAGGCCAAGGGCCAAAGAGGTCCTGTCCGGCTCAGGGACATCACCTTCGCCTATCCCGGGCTCGCGGGGGAGGAGCGCGCCTACCTCGCCCACATGGTCAAACAGCTGCGACTCGCCGGTGACCGGCGGGAGATGTGGTCCACGGATTGGGAGCTGGTGGCGGAGTGGGAGCGCCTCCTTCAGGAGCAGCCGACCCCGGCGCCGGTCCTGCGCGGGCTGAGCCTCACCTTTCCACGGGACTCGGTGACGGCGGTGGTCGGGCCCAACGGCAGCGGCAAGACCACCCTGACCCGCCTGCTCATGCGAAACTACGACCCCGCCTCGGGCAG
>QKIM01000068.1 GCA_003249585.1 Deltaproteobacteria bacterium | reverse complement strand
GACGGGGGTCATCTCCCGCGTAAGGGGAAAAGCCCGCTTCACCAGCGACGACCCGAGGATCCTGCACCCTGTCGGGCTTGAGCCCGGGGTCCCCTCCGAGGCCGACGGACAGGTGGTGCTGTGTCGCATCGTCAAGTATCCCGAATATTCCCAGGACTCCATCATCGTGTCCTTCGAGAGGGCCCTCGGAGCACCGGGGATTCTCACCACGGAGGTGGAGAAGACCATCATCCTCGGGGGCGTCGAGGAGGCATTCCCCGCGGAGGTCACCGATGAGATGACACGGGTCGGTGACCAGGTCCTCCCCAAAGAGATGGAAGGTCGCACGGACTTCAGGGATGTCCCCCTCATGACCATTGACCCCGCTGACGCCCGCGACTTCGACGACGCCGTATACCTTGAGGAGACCCCCGAGGGCTACCGGCTCTATGTGGCCATCGCCGACGTGAGCCATTATGTCGTATCGGGGACCGCCGTGGACGCGGAGGCGCGCCGCCGGGGGCTCTCCCTCTACCTGCCCGATCGGGCCATCCCCATGCTGCCCAGAGAGCTCTCCGCCGAGCTGTGTTCGCTCAAGCCCGGGGTGGATCGCCTGGCCCTCGTGGCGGTCATGGAATTCGATGCCAAGGGCGCCCGCAGGGGGTATTCGCTCCATCCGGGGGTCATCCATTCCCACGGACGCCTCACCTACAAAGAGGTGGCCCGGGTGCTGGAACGCCAGGAGGACCATCCCTTCTCCGCACAGATCGAGCTGCTGCGCCGGTTCTCCGAGGTGATGCACGCCATGCGACTTGCCCGGGGATCGCTGGAACTGGACCTTCCCGAGGCCAAGGTTCTGCTCGACGAGGACGACCCGCTTCGTATCCGTGACATCGTGCAGTCCAAGCCAGATCCCTTTGTAAAGAAGGCCTACAGTCTCGTGGAGGAGTGCATGCTGGCTGCCAACGACGCCGTCGGCCATTTCATGGAGGAGCAGGGGATCCCCGTCCCCTGGCGCGTCCATGAGGAGCCGGACGAGGAACGGCTGGCGCACTTCGGCGCTTTTGCCAAGGTGATGGGGATCGACATGGGGAACCTCCTTTCCGGCAAGGGACCGCTGGGGCGTGCCTTCGAGAAGCTGGCCGGACACGATGCCTCGAGAACCCTCTTCTATGGGCTGCTGCGGTCGATGAAGCAGGCCCACTACAACGCCGACAACCTGGGCCATTACGCATTGGCCTCGAGCACCTACCTGCACTTCACCTCCCCAATCAGGCGATACCCTGACCTCGCAGTGCACCGTGCGCTGAAAGCGAGCTGGGCCCATAAGGGGAGCGTTCCGGGGGGTGAGGTGGCCCACGAGCTGCCCTCCATGGATGAGGCCCGGGAGGTGGCGGCCTTCTCCACCATGTTCGAGCGGCGGGCCGTCGAGATAGAGCGCAAGGTCACCGACATCTACAGAGCCTGGTTCATGGTGCCGCGCATCGGGCAGATGTACGAGGGCACCGTCCTCTCCGTGACGGGCTTCGGGCTCTTCATCTCCCTGGACCATCCCTTCGTCGAGGGGATGCTCCGCCTGGAGTGGATCCAGGAGGATCATTTCGATCTCGTCGAGGAGATCGGGGTGCTGCGCGGGCTCAAGAGCGGGCTCTTCATCTTCCCCGGAGACCGGCTGCCCATCGTGGTCGCCAAGGCCGATGTCGTGCGGGGACAAATCTCTTTCGAGCCACAGGACAGCGTGCTCGAGCATCTTCCCCGCCGCCAGGGGCTGGAGGCCTACAAGCCCGCCCCTCGCCCCGAGCCACAGCGCAGGGAGGGCCGGGGGCGCCGCAGTGAGTCGTCGGGGAGCGGACCGGGCCGAAGCCAGCGGCGGGACGACCCTGCGGCACGGTCCAGGCGTCGTGGCCAGACGGAGTCGAAAGAGCGCAAAGGGTCAAGCCGGCGGAGAAAGTGACGGACGCACCATGAGAGAGAACAACAGCTCCATCCGTTCCATCGCGGAGCAGTGGGAGGACCGGCATCTGCATCCCAGGGCTGCCCGCTCGACGCTCAGCCGCGGCCGGGAGCGACAGGAGGCCCCCTGTCCGGTTCGGACGGACTACCAGCGGGATCGTGACCGCATCATCCACTCGAAACCCTTCCGCCGTCTGGGTCGCAAGACCCAGGTCTTTCTCAACCCAGACGGGGATCACTACCGTACCCGCCTGACCCACTCACTGGAAGTGACCCAGATCGCACGCACCATAGCCTGCGGGTTGCGGCTCAACGAGAACCTCGTGGAGGCCATCGGGCTCGGGCACGACCTCGGACATACGCCCTTCGGGCACAGTGGCGAGAGCGTGCTGCGGCGACTGGCGACCCACGGGTTCCATCACGCCCATCAGAGCGTCCGGGTCGTGGAGCGCGTGGCCAACGACGGACGGGGCCTCAACCTGACCTGGGAGGTGCGTGACGGGATCGGCCGGCACTCCAAGGGGAAGGGGCCCATCCTGACCACCGAACCGGATGTACTTCCGGCCACCATGGAGGGCCAGATTGTCCGGCTCGCGGACATCATCGCCTACGTCAACCACGATCTGGAGGACGCCCTGAGAGCCGGGCTCTTCACCACGGACCAGCTTCCCCAGGACATCCTGAGAATCCTTGGGAGGGACCACTCTGAACGTATCGGTCGCCTCGTGCTGGACGTCATTTCCACTACGGACCCCGATTCTGGCCTCATCACCATCAGTTCCGCCGCGCTGCAGGCCATCACCGACCTCAGGGCATTTCTCTACGACTGGTGCTATGAGTCGCCCCATCTGCGGCGGGAGTTCGAGAAGGCCGAGCGCCTCCTGGCGGATCTGTGGGAGTATTTCGGGGCGCACCCCGAACTCATCCCCCTGCAGGGCAGTGGGGAGGAACAGCTCGTGGACTGGCTCTCGGGCATGACGGATCGGTACGCCATTCGCATCTGGAAAGACATCAGCCTGCCGCTGCCGTGGTACACCGACCGCCTCCCGCTCGAAGGCGGGCAGAGCTCAGAGTTGCACGCCGCTGTATATCAGGAAGACGACCACGCCGAACCATAGTACGGTCAAGAGAATAAAGGGGATGTCGCGGAGGATGAGCTCTGTGGGGCTGCCCTGCTCTTCATGATTCTCCGCGTGGCCGAGGAAGCGGAGCAGACTGAAGATGATCAAGGGGGTGGTGAGCGCCAGTGCACGGAAACCCTTGGCTCTGGCGTCTTCTGAGAGAG
>QKIM01000198.1 GCA_003249585.1 Deltaproteobacteria bacterium | reverse complement strand
CCTTCTTTGTTCCAGGGGTTGTGGGCATCGAGTCCTTGAGTTCAAGGACGTGGACTGGTTCCCGTGGCCGCGGGGCGATACCCCCCGTGCGGAAGGGATTCTTGGGACAGCCTCCCCACTTCTCGGGGCCGGGCACCGTCTTGCACCTGTCCTTGTCGTCGGGGACGCCGTCGTTGTCGGTGTCGACGACCTCGGGCTTGGGTGGCGGATTTGGCTTCCCAGATGTGGTCTCTTTTGTCTCACCGGGGATGGACTTGTCCTTGGTCGCAGCGGGTTCCCCCTCCTTCTTGCCGCAGGAGACCAGCACGGTGGCCGCGGTGATGGAGGCGCCGATGACGAGGTTCCTCAGCCAGTGACGGCCTTCGGCGTATCCGGGATACTCGGGGGATTGGGTCGGTTCGGTTTTTTTCAGGTCCATGTCATCTCCTGGTCGAGGGCAGGCCAGGGCCTGCCCGTACGAGAGGGCAAAGGGGGCAGGCCATGGCCAGCCCGTACGAGAGGGCAAAGGGGGCAGGCCACGGCCTGCCCGTACGAGAGGGCAAAGAGGGCAGGCCAGGGCCTGCCCATGGGGCAAGGGCGTGCTGCGGCAATTTGTACGGGCAGGACGTGTCCTGCCCATGGGGTGAGGGCGTGCTGCGGCAAGCCCGTCGTGAACCGCTACTTCATGGGGCGGGGGCGGGGCTTGACGCCCATCTTGCGCGGCGGGCAGCCGTCGGGGCGGCGGCCCTTGATGGTGGGGCATTTGTCAACGTTGTCGGGGACACCGTCGCCGTCGGAGTCTTTGACCTTGGGCGGCTTCTTGGCCTGGGTCATGGGAGGGGCATCCTTCTGCGAGCCGGGATTTGTGGTGTGGGCGGGGCTCGGGAGGGGAAGGGGCTGCGGCCGGGTGATGGGCCGGGGTGTTCCGGCTGTCCGGAAGGGGCTGTGCGGGCATCCGGCCCATTCCTTCTTGCCCGGGACGGTCTTGCACATGTCCTTGTCGTCGGGGACGCCGTCGTTGTCGGTGTCGACCACCTCGGGCTTGGGTGGAGGATTGCTCTTTCCCGGATCCGCGGGCGGCGCGGTGTCCGTGGTCTCGCCGGGGGCGGCCTTGTCCTTGGCGGTGGAGGGCTCTCCCTCCTTCTTTCCGCAGGAGACAAGGGCCGCGGCGACGGTGATGGAGGCGCCGATGACCAGGGTAGTGAGCCAGCGCCGTCCCTCGTGGTAGGGAGGGTACTCGGGAGATGGGGACGGTTCGGTCTTTTTCAGTTCCATGTTGGACTCCTTGCACTTCGACGGGCGATGGTACGGCCGGGGAAAGCAGTTCTTTCTCTCCCTGGACGGCGCCACCAGCCGCTATAACCTAGCACGGGTTAAGGTCCTTGAACAGATTCTACCGCCCGTATCGTACCGTTCGTACGCGCCAGCGGCCGCCGTGGCTGTCGATGACGGCGGCGCCGGTGTCGGCGGCCACCCAGAGCCGACCCTCGGGGTCCATGGTCAGGCCGCGGGCGTACTCGAGGTCTTCGAGGAAGAACAGGCGGACCATCTTCTTCCCCCGGTAGAGGGAGACGCCCAGCTCCCGGTGGAGGATCCAGCGGTCCTTCCCATTTGTTCCAAAGGCGATGTCGATGGTGTCCGAAGGCGTGGACACCTTTTTGAAGGCTGTTGCGCCGGCCCTCAGGTGATAAAGCCCCTTCCAGCACACAGCCCATATTCCACCGTTCGGATCCCGCTTGAGGGAGCGCACGGCTTTGCCGGGAAAAAGGGTGCTGCGGGCGGGGAAGCGGGTGATGGTGCCGTCTTCGGCGTAGCGCGTGAGCCCCAGGTTGTAGTTCCAGCCCCACCGCCGGGCGCCGAAGGCGTAGACGTGGGTCTGGCCCGCGTAGGGGTTCGAGGCCACCTCCAGGAAGCGGCCCACGGCGGGGGCGAAGCGCCACAGGCGCCGATCGGCGAAGAGATCGGGAGCGGCGCTTCTGGTGGCGGGAATGAAGCCCAGGGTGAAGGTCTTGGGCAGCCTGTCGATCTTCTGCCAGCGGGTGCACCAGCGGGTGGTGTAACGGCCCCGGCGGTGGCGCCTGCGCGGGGAGCAGGGGACCGTGATCTTGCGCGGGATGTTGCGCACGCCGGCCTTGCGCCAGACGCGTCCTGTCCACCGCTCCACCTGGGCGCCCACGAGGGCCCACAGGGTCTTCGGGGAGGCGGCGAGGGCACGGATGGAACGTTTGGAGAGAACCGTGCGGGCCTTGAGGGTGGTCCGGTCCCACAGCACGATGCCCCGATAGGAGAGGGCTGCCATGGTCTTCCCGAAGGGGATCAGTGAACGGATTTTATTGTATTCCGATGGTTTGCGATGCCCCGGACAGCTCTTCTTGTACAGCCGGATGTAGGCCCGGATGGCAAGGACGGCCATGGCCTTCATGTTGCGTCTGGGCTCGGGGAAGGCGACGAGGGTCTTCTGGACCCTTCGGTACACCGTGCAGAAGGACTTCTGCTGCACCGCCTGGGCTTCGGTGAGGGCGAGGATCAGGGCCATGACAAAGTCCCCTGGGGCGCGGGCAGCGGCCAGGGCGAGGAGCTGGCCGGGGGTCTTGCCCCTGAGCCCCGGGGCGCCTTTTTGGAGCGGACCGAGGGACTGGTAGCGCTCCATGGCCGAGAGGTACCCCAGCACGAAGAGCTCCGAGGCCGTGCAGGTAGTGTCGGCCAGCACAGCGGGGGTGGTGCGGTAGCGGGCCGCCAGGGCCCCCAGAAAGGACGAGGCCCGACCGCCCCTCTTCCATCCCAGGGCATTCACCACAGCGGCCTTGAGCTCTGTGGACGCCATGCCCAGGAGGAAGGTCTGGATCGCCGGGGTGAGGATGCCCTTTCGGGCGGCCTTCACCATGGGGTGGGTGTAGTGCAGATGGAAGTCGGCGCTGGTGAGGGGAGAGTCGGCCCCCGCCGGCCCCGCCGGGAGGAGAAGGAGGGCGAAAACGATGAGGAGTCGGGACACGGCGCCACCTCGTGGATTTCCTGGAACGCCCCACCATACCACCGAAACCGGGCGCGAGAAACGGCTATCCCCTGTTCAACGCGAGAAAAAAGTTGTCAAAGGCGAATCCCGGGGCATACTGGTGATACCGAAAAGGAGGACTCACCATGAAGAACCTTGCCCTTGTACTCGCCTTCACCTTAGCGCTCGGTGGCGCCTTCGCCTGCGATGACGACACCGAGAGCACCGCCGTGGAGAACACCGCCGCCCTGTGT
>QKIM01000201.1 GCA_003249585.1 Deltaproteobacteria bacterium | reverse complement strand
CCATGCCAGACACCTTCGTCACCCTGCAGATCCCCTCCACCGACGTCACCGCGGACGCCACCGAGGCCGTCACCGACCTCGAGGGCGTGGCCACATTCATCCTCACCTCCCACCGCCTCACCGAGAGCGTCGTTTCTGCTGTGGTGGGCAAGGTCTCGGGTTTCCTGGAGAAGGATTCGGTTCCCCTGGACGCCACGGCCATGGCCACCTTCAACCTTGCGGTCACCGGCGCGGTCACCCAGGCTCTCGAGTATTCACATCTGAACGGACGCTTCTCCGTAACCTTCACGGTCTCCGATGATGTCGGCCCCGTGGCCGACACGGCCCTCACCCTCGACGCCACCGACGGGCTCACCCTCGACGCCACCGAGGCCGTCACCGACACAGATGGAGTGGTCACCGCCGAGGCCGTCACCGCCGTCTCCGGGCTCACGGCGGTGGATGTCACCGTCCCCGGCATCGAAGATGTCTTCAGCGTTGAGCTGGGCTTCACGGGACCGACCATCGCCGGCACCGCAGCCCTCGGCATGAGCTATCCCAGCCTGGACAACCCCCGCGTGGGGGCCATGGCCATCCGGGTAGGCGGCACCTCGGGGCTGGAAATACTGGGACAGCTGGAGGGTGGCTCCCTGGTCACGGGGCTCCCCGGGGACGGCACCTGGCTCGATGTCCTCCCCATCATCCCGCCCTCGACCCTCCTCTCCCGCGACACGGCGCAGGCAATGAACATCGGGGTCTTCCTCCTCATGATATACAACGACAGCAACAACAACGGCACCCGCGACAACGGTGAACCCATCATCGCCTCCAAGACCTCCGGCGGAGTGCTGGTCTTCCTGGCCCCTGACGATCCGGAGACAGCCCCCCTGGCCGGCTGGGGCCTCCTGGACGCTCTTGAGGAGAACCCCTCCATCCTGGACTGGGAGACCGCGAGCCAGGAACTGGCCATCACCATTTATGGGGCCCCCGTGCGGGAGCCCCTGGTCACCGGGGCCGTGGCGGGGACTGCAGGCGACGACCGCCGCACGGCGTGGTACGTCGTGGATTCTGTGGCCTTCTTCGCCGCCGCCGAGGCGGGCAACCCCTTCAGCGTGCTTCTGGATCCCGTGGCCAGCGAGATCGTTCTCGACGCGCCCATCGAAGCTGACAACACCTATTCCGCCACAGCCCTCAACCCCCTCGATCTCCTCGATCCGGCCACCCTCAACTCCTGGAAGTACGTCATGCCTCTCGGGGGCGGAGAGAATCTGAGCCAGCTGCTCATCGTCCCCATGTATTACACCGACGCGGATCTCTCGGGTGCATACAGTGCCGGGGACACCTTCCTGGGCCTGACCCGCCCCCCTGTCGGGGCCGAGTGGAACGTGAGCTACATCCTCCAGTACCCGACCATCTACTCGCTTATGGCCTCCGACCAGCTGTGGATGCACAATGGCTACAACTGGTGGGCCAGCCCCCTCAACCGTGCGCTGGTCACCGTGACCGCCAACGGCCCGAACTGGAACCTCGAGCTGGATGACACGCTTCCCGATGGATGGGTAGACGTAGACTTCGTCATCAGGCCCGCCGACGCCGATGAGGACGCCACCCCCGTGGCCGCGGGCACCTTCTCCACCAATGGCACGGAGGTCATCACCACGACCACCTGCACCGGGTGTGGCGATGTGACGGCGGGCATGGATCTGGTCATCGTCGAGAACTACGAGCGGACGACCTTCCTCGACTGGAGCGAGTCCTTCAATCTGGGGCCCTGGAACTGACCGCCCTTCGCCGCAGCGCTCCGAGAAACCCCTCGGGGAGGCTGCTCCCAGCCCGCAGCGCCGCCCTGGCATCTGAGAGGGCCGCGGTGTACCTCCCGAGACTGTAAAGGGTGAACGCGCGCCCCATGTGGCCTATGGCGTGCCCAGGGCTCAGCGCAAGGCCCCGGTTGAAATCCCTGAGCGCGGCACCATACTTCTTGAGGTGATGGAGGATGAGTCCCCGCCGGATATAGGGCTCGGCCTGCCGAGGATCGCAGGTGATGGCCCGGTCGAAGGCACGCCGGGCCCTCATCAGATTCTGGAGCCCGGACCAGGCCAGTCCCTCCCCGGTGGCGGTCTGGGCTTCGGCAAATCCGTGGCGGTGAGCCAGTCTGAACCAGGCCAGCGCGGCCCGATGACGTCGGGCCCGCAGCGCCGCCAGGCCTTCTTGGAAGGCCGCACGGCCTGGATTCTTCACCCCTCTGGGCAGGACCACTTCGGGGGGCGTCGAACAGGAGATCTCCTGTAGCGTCCATAGAAGAAAAATACCGAAAATTGCCATTTTTTTGGCATATTGAGCTACAGTTTCAATCATGTCCGAATAATCGCCTCTCGTGGCAACACCTATCATGTCAATAACATAGAGCACTGATGGCAAGCAATGGTTGATCCGGGTGTTTATCCTAGTAATTTCTCTTCAGGGAGGTTACGATTTTCCTGTGCCATCCTCCTTCGGGAGGCACGGCATGAACCTGTTGAGCAAGGTGTGTGTTGCCCTCAGAACGGGCCTGGCTGTTCGTCCTTTTATCATCTACGATGAAGCGAAGACAGCGTTTCAGCCTCCCCCACCCTGAGGACAATACACTCCCTGATTTCTCTACCGGCCCCGACGCCGGACATACAATGCACCCAGCAAAAGCAGGGCGAGGAGCGGATATTCCGCCCCTCGACCCCCCCTCCCGGCCTGGCAGGAGCAACCCTCTTCGGAACCGGGATCGTCACCACCGTCCACACCGGCGTCCGACGAGCCGGAGGGCTGGACCACCTCTATCTTCACCAGCGCCGCGGCAGAAAATCCGTGCTCGTCGACCACCTCGGCCTTGATCACGTGCAGCCCCGTCGCCGTATAGGTCACCTGTGCCGTCTTCTCCAACAGGAAGTCCGTGTCCCAGGTCCCGTCATAGTCGAGATCGAAGCGTACCCGAAGCGACTGTACCGGTGTCTCGGCGTCGCTCACCACAGGTGACACGGTCACCGGCTCGTTGACGCGTACAGTGAGTTCAGTGCCATCGATGGAGGGAGGCGAGACCGAATGGGCGTCGGAGTCGAAGGCCGCTTCCCAGATCCGCAGCTTGCCCGCGCCCCACATCTCCTCTGTCGGCAGGTTTCCCGCCGCCAGCACCTGATCGTCCACCAGCGCCCCATCGCGGATCCGCTGGCGGATCTCGCCCCCGGTCTCCGCAGGATAGAGCTGCTTGAGCAGGGC
>QKIM01000240.1 GCA_003249585.1 Deltaproteobacteria bacterium | reverse complement strand
TCCCATCTTCCGCCCCTCAGACACCTGGTTCGGCCCCACCACGGACGAGGGCCAGCTCTGCTATGCCAGCCGCACCTTCTGCAACGTGGATCTGGAGAAGGTCCCCTACCGCCCTCACCGGGCCGTAACCAGCGTGACCATCCGCAACGCCAGCCCCGAGACCATCCCCATCGAGAAGATCAAGCTCCCCGTTGGGCATCTCTCCCTGTACATCGGCCCCGGGCAGCGCATCTGGACCCAGGACGTCACCTACGAGATCGTCCAGAAGGACAACGTCACCCAGCTGCGCCTCTCGGACACACCCCCGGCCCTGGCGCCCGATTCGGTGTTTTTGAGCAGGCCACGGATCCCCGGCGGAGGCAATCTCCTGACCCAGGCCATCTCCTACCTCTTCCCGGAGATATAGCCCATGAACACCACACTCCTCCTGCATGATCTCCGCGACTTCTTCACCTCCCCCGAGGTGGCCGCCGCAGGCCGCGCCATCCTCGTGGCCCTCGTGGGCATCCTCCTCTCCCGGATGCTCCCGCGGCTCATCCCCGTGGGACGCCTGCACCCCCAGCACCAGCTCGTGGTCCGGCGCACCTTCCGGTACACCATCTTCACGGGCGCGGTAGTCTGGGCCCTCTCCATCGTCGGCGTGAGCCTGCAGCTTCTGCTCGGCGCCGCCGGCGTCCTCACCGTGGCCCTCAGTTTCGCAGCCAAGACCTCGGCCTCCAACCTCATCAGCGGCCTCTTCCTCATGGCGGAGCAGCCCTTCCGCATCGGCGACATGATCAAGTTCGGCGACGTCACGGGGACCATCGTCTCCATCGAGCTGTTCTCCTTTCGGCTGCGCACCTTCGACAACGTGGAGATCCGGGTCCCCAACGAGACCCTCATCCGCTCCAACGTCACCAACCTCACCAAGTACCCCATCCGGCGCTACGACATGCCCCTGGCCGTGGCCTACCACAGCGATCTCGGCAAGATCCGGGGCCTCTTCCAGAAGGTCATCGAGGAGATCCCCATGGCCATGGTGGATCACAAACCCCTCATGATCTTCCTGGGGTTCGAGGACTCGGGGATCAAGCTCCAGTTCTCGGTGTGGGCCACCCGGGACAACTTCTTCACCCTCAAGACCCAGCTCAGCGAGAAGCTCAAGAAGGCCTTCGACGACAACGGCATCGAGATCCCCTTCCCCCACGTCTCCCTCTACTCGGGGACCCGGACCGATCCCTTCCCCGTGCGGGTCGTGCCTACGGAACCCCCCGTGGTTCCCGGATCGGACATACCGGCTTCCCCCACCTCCAGCAACTGAGAAAACCGGTGGCACGATCATGACGCAGAATGACAAGAACACGCAGTTCGTCGAAGAACCCGACGTAAATGAAAAAAGAGTTCGGACCAGAAGGCGACTCATGCTGGGGCTTTTTGCCGTCCTGGCCTTGGGGGTTTCGGTGATGGCGGTCATAGCATGGACGCAAGCCAAGCGTATCCAGAAATCAGACGAGACCATCAACATGGCTGACGTTGTCCCATTCAGGGTCATTCCCGATACGAACACAGGGACAGGTGGCTACGAGTTCTCCATTGTTCTCGGTACAACCGTCAACCCAAGGCAGATCAGGGCAACCGCCAAAGTGGCCATCACCAATCTTTTGAAGTCCAGCACCCACAAGAAGGTCACATGCAGAGTGTATTCCGAAGACTGGATGCCAGGAAAGGTACCTTATGATCTCGCCAGGGCGACCTATGAAAATGGTCGTGTTCGCGTCGATGTCCGCACAGACCTTCAGACGTACCTGAAGAACAAAAGAAGAAATGACAGAGCCCCGAGGTAATGGAACGGACAGTCCAGGTGGTTTGTGCATACGGGGAGAAGATCCCCCCCTACCCCACGTCTCCCTCTACTCGGGGACCCGGACCGACCCCTTCCCCGTGCGGGTCGTGGGCGCCGATACCGCATCGGGCACCGACGCCGGCACTCCCCCGCTCCCTTTTGCACCGAAATGATCACAGGCCAGGCCGCGCCTGCACCTCACTTTTGGCCGGTCACGCATTCTGAAAAATCCCACCGGCAATGGGAATCACAAAAGATATTCCCTGACGTGAACCCACCCCATTCAAAACGCTGGGAAAAACCCTGACAAGAAGAATAGATCACGCCAAGCAGGTCCCCATCACACTGCTCCCATTCCTCAACACTGCCGTTGCCACAGGTTGAAGAACACCAGGAGATGGAGCCATCATCACAATAAAACCATCCTTCATCTTCAGGAGGCACGGGATCATAGGAATTTCTCACAATCATGTAATAGGCAGACTCGGTAAAACGCTTGCAATACATGTAATGACTTGGTTCTAAGTCAATATCTCCAAGGTACCGCTCAACACAGATCGGGACTCCGACATTCCTCTGATATTCCCACCACAAATTAGCATTTGCACTTTGTAGGCATTTACCGTCACTCGTTATGTACGCAGGTAAAATATTGGCGTTTTTGAACGTGCACTTTTCATTTTTTTCGCATTCCTCTTTGGTAACGTGTGTCCCTAACTTATAACAGTCGCCATTTTCCTTTTCGCAGGCTAGAAAGACCGACATCAGCAAGAATATCACGTTTTTCTTCATGCCGCCACCTCCTTTACAATATATGAATATAGGAGCCCACGCCGCGGAGTGCAAGCGGAGAATCCATGCCAGGTCGGCATCGTCGGGGACCACGCCCTCGCGGTGATCGTTCCCCGACCAAGGACGGGCGCCTGGAAAATGGCAGGCGCAGCTTCCGACGTTCGGTGCATATCGGTCTTGAATTCCGGTTTCCGGGGGCTATATTGTTCCGTCACCAGAACCCCATGGGGACTCTCCCCTCAACACAAAAACCTTGGAGATCTTACAAATGAACAAGCTTTTCCTTCTCACCGCTCTCGTGGCCCTCTTCGCCTTCGCCGCCTGCGACGACGACGACAGCTCCAACAACACCAACAACGTCAATAACGTCAACAACGTCAGCAACTACACCCCCAGCGAAGTGTGCCAGCGCTACTGCGACAAGGACGACGAGTGTGACCTGGGCGATTTCGCCACCATCACCGAGTGCATGGACATGTGCGTGCCCACGGCAGAGAACATGCTGCAGGACTTCGGCAATGCACTCTACGCCTGCTACGACACCACCACCTGCACCGACCTCCTGGCCGACGACACCTGCTATGACGACAGCGCCGCAGTCTGCACCACGGACTAC
>QKIM01000415.1 GCA_003249585.1 Deltaproteobacteria bacterium | reverse complement strand
TTTTGCAGGGGCGCCCGAGTTGGGCTATAGTGGCCCCGTGCGTACCTTCTTCTCTCTTCACTTCCCGCTGTTCATCGTCTGGACCCTTGCCTGGACGCTCTTCCCCGTCACCGCCTGTGATCGCAAGGCCGCCGCCCGCTGGGACGGCGAGGCCGCCAAGCACTCGGACACACCCGAGGCGAGGACCAGTCACGGCGCGCCCCACGGGGATCTCACCATGACGCCGGAGCGGATCCGGGAGATCCTCGGACCGCTCCGCGGATCCTATCTGCTCACCCTCTCCCCTGCAGTCCACCCCGAACGAGTCGAGCTGGCGTCGGGACGGCTGGCTCTGTGGGGCTCGAGCGAGCTGGGGACCAGGGGAAAGCCGTGGACCACCAGGCTTCGCCATGTGGACATGAAGACCGTCACCTCAGCTCCTGCCAGGACCACCGAGCACCGCTTCCCCGGTCGCGGACCGGTCTTCGCGCTTCGATCGGGGTTTGTGCACCTGGTCTCGGAGAAGATGGCGCCCGCCAAAGACAGCCTCGTGGAGTGGAGCCGGGTCAAGGTCCGTTTTTACGGCAAGGGCGGAGCGGCCGTGGGCGCGGGTGTCCCCCTGACCGTACGCAAGCTCTCGGCGGATCCCGGCGTGCGGCGCATGGCCATCTTCGAGGAGAAGGACCGTGTGGCCGTCTTCTGGAACGGATCCCTCAACCGCTGGGACCAGGCCACGCAGACCGTTCGGGTTCGATTCTTCAGCCCCACCACGGGGCAGCCCCTGGGGCCAGAGCAGCTCTTCAAGAAGGTCACGGGGGTCTCCGCCACGGGCGTGCCCGCCTTCTTCAAGGGGGCCAGGACCACCTACATCGTCTTCCACGACGAGGAGTACATCAGGGTCGCGTCCTTCTCGAGACTGGGGCCCCTTGCACCGTGGCGGATCGCCCACACAGGGCTCATCTCCTACTTCCCGGCCGACGTGCGGGGGATGGAACACGCCGGCGGCGATGTCTCCGTCTGCTGGCAGACCTGGGAGAAGCGCAGCGAGCGGCTCTTCAAGAAACAGCTCTGGTGCAGACGCTTCTCGGCCCAGGGCAAGGCCCGGGCGTCGACCCAGCACCTGACTCCGGTGCGCGCGGCGCCGCACGCCCACAAACAGTTCTTCGAGCAGGATCTGGAGCTCTACATCGACGACGTGGCCCTCACCGAGGACGACGCGGGCCGGCTCCTGGTGCTCTACAGCCTCAAGGACCTCTCGGAGCGCGCCTTCGCCCCCCTGGGGATCTTCGAGCGCACCATCGACACCCGGGGGCGGCTCTCGGGCACTCTCAGGCTCGCCCTCAAGACTCCACGGACAGAGTATCTCGAGGTGCGGGTCGTCGCGGCCCGGGGCACCGGAACCGCGGGGAAGCTGCTCTACTCAGCCTGGCTCCCCTCGCTGGGGACGAGCTACTACCTCGCCCCCCTGCGAATCCCCGGGACCTGAGGGCTCATGCCTGAAAGGAAGATCAGGGGAGCTTCTGAGCGAACTGCGCGATGAGGGAGGCGACGATCTCCGGCTGCTCCGCCTGAGGGAAGTGGCCGCACTCGCGGAGGGTCACCAGTGAGGCCGAGGGAAGTTCGCCGGCCAGCCGGTGCACGGTGGCCGCGGGGACGAAGGGATCCTTCTCTCCGTGGATGATGAGGGTGGGGATTCGGATGCGGTGCAGATACCGCGCGAAGGTGACCGTGAGTCGGGGGTTCAGGTCATTGAGGAGACTCCTGAGTCGCTCGTGGGAGGACGGGGAGTTGCGGAAGGGGCGAAGAAATTCGGTCACATACCGATCCGCAGAGGGCAGATCGTAGAACCCCGAGCGGAGCGTCTTGTGGGCGGTGTGCAGGGCGATGCCCGAGCGCATCAGACCGTGGAACAGCACCGGCACGCGCGCCGCGCGCTTGAGCTGGGTCATGGCGCCCGTGGGCCATGCATCGTAGAAGAGGGGCGAGACGAGGACCAGCGCGCGGACCATCCCCGGCTTCTGGAGCGCGAGGGTGAGCGCCAGGGCCGCTCCCAGCTCGTGGCCCACGATGAGGACCTGGGGCTGGTCGAAGACCTCTCTGTGGTACTGGAAGAGGTAGGTGCCCTGGGACTCGATGCTCATGTCCTGCTGGTTGGGGACGAGGGTGTCTCCGAGCCCCATGAGGTCAGGGGCTCCGCATTGGAACCCCATGTGGGACAGGGCGGGGATGATGCCCGAGTAGAGGAAGGAGGTGGTGGGGAAGCCGTGCACGCACAGGAGGGGTTCGCCCTCCCCCTCGAGGTTGTGGGCCACGCGGCGCTTGCCCAGCGTGAAGAAGCGCTTTTTCGGGAGGGTGTACATCAGAACAGCTCCGGTTTGATGACGACCTTTCCCTTTTTGACCACGATCCTGAGGGTATGGTCGCCCTTGCCACCCTTTCCCCCGTCCAACTTGAGATAGCCCGAGTTGTTCTCAATCGTGGGGGCCGTGATGTCTATCTTGGCCTCGAAGCCCTTGATGAGCTGGAGATTGACCACCCCGTCGAGCACCGAAAGGGTGATGTCCGACCCGGGACGCCGCTCCCGCTGGGACAGCGAGAGCGTCCCTGTCCCCAGCTTCAGATCGGCGCCGAGGATGTGGTCGCCCATGCGGATGGTGCCCTTCTCGACGGCCCCCTTGACGGTGCCCTTGAAGACCTTGAAGAACACGGCGGCCTTCCCGGTGACGTTGAGGTTCACGGTGGAGTGGATCCCCCGGATCTCCACCTTCCCGTCGCGCGTGGCCACGTTGACGGGGAAGTCCATGTTCAGCGGGACGAGGATCTTCACATCCGTGCGGACATGCTCGCCCGCCGAGACCGGCGGGTAAAACGGGGTGATGGAGATTTTTCCGTCTTTCGCCAGCGTGGGCGAGAAGGTGATGGCGTCCAGCAGCTCGGCTGCACGCTTGTGCGAGGCGGCCTTGCTCTTCTTGTCGATGGTCACGACCGTGGTGTCGGGCATGGAGCCGCGAATCTCCACATCCCCCACATTCCTGACGACGAGGTAGGGGTTCTGGCTCTTGGTGGTCAGGAATTTGAAAGTAGCGGGTTTGATCGCCTTCTCCCCCACTTCGGAGCGGGAGGATTTGCAGGCGGTGAGGGCGAGGATGGTCAGAATGGGAAAGAGGATTTTCATTGCGGGTCTACTGTTCATCTTTGGTGATTATATAGTTGTTGGTCAGCCACTCGAGTTTGGCGCTTCCCAGGGGACC
>QKIM01000466.1 GCA_003249585.1 Deltaproteobacteria bacterium | reverse complement strand
TTCTCCCCCACCACATGCTGGGGTGTCCCCACGGGACAGCCACCCTGGCGAAGAGACTGACCCCTCTCCCCGTGGAGATCATCGTCCGCGGCTACCTCACAGGGAACTCCTCGACCTCCATCTACACCGCCTATGCCCGCGGCGAGAGGCGCTACTGCGGCCACACCCTCCCCGAGGGGCTCCAGCGGGATCGGCCCCTGCCCTCGCCCCTGGTCACCCCCACCACCAAGGGAGAGGTGGGGACCCACGACGAACTCATCAGCCGTGAGGAGATCGTCTCGGGGGGACTGATAGACGCTCAAACCTACGACGCAGCGGCTACGGCAGCCCTCGCCCTTTTCGCCCTCGGCCAGAATCGAGCCTCACAGAGAGGCCTCATCCTGGCCGACACCAAATACGAATTCGGCGTGGACAACGCCGGGAAGCTCCATCTCATCGATGAGGTGCACACGCCGGACTCCTCCCGCTACTGGTTCGCCGGCGACTACGAGGACCGGGTGGTCCGAGGCGAATTCCCACGGGGCCTCGACAAAGACTATGTCCGCAACTATATGAAGAGCGTCGGGTATCATGGAGATGGCCCCCCGCCTCCGCTGCCCGATGAGGTGCGCGCCGAGGCGGCCCGGCGGTACATCAGCCTCTTCGAGCTGCTGGTAGGGTCCCCTTTCTCCCCCGACGAGCGGCCCGTCCGGGAAACCCTCCTCACCGCTCTGGAAACCAGTTGACAAGGATCGGGTGACACCCATGTGCGGAGTTTTCGGTATCTACGGCCACTCAGAAGCAGCCAACCTCACCTATCTCGGGCTCTCCTCCCTGCAGCACCGGGGACAGGAGGCATCGGGGATTGGCACCTTCCGCGGCGACACCCTCAAGGTGGTCCGCCGCCAGGGGATCGTCTCCGAGGGGTTCAACCGGGAGGCCATCGATGCCCTGGCCGGGGACAGGGCCATCGGCCACATCCGGTATTCCACGTCAGGGGGAAGCTTCCTGCGCAACGCGCAGCCGCTGTCGGTAAACTACCGGCACGGAGATCTGGCCGTCGCCCACAACGGCAATCTGCTTGGGGCCGACACCTGGCGTGCCCGGCTCGAAGAGCTGGGGGCCATCTTCCAGTCCACCACGGATACGGAGATCCTCATCCACCTCATGGCCCGCTCTCACGGTACCACCCTGCGCGACAGGGTCATCGACGCCCTCTCCCGGGTGCGTGGCGCCTACTCCATCCTCTTCCTCGGTGCCTCTGGCATGGTCGCGGCACGGGATCCGTGGGGATACCGTCCCCTGGTCATGGGGGAGCTCGACGGAGCGACAGTCTTCGCCTCGGAGACCTGCGCCTTCTCCCTCATCGGCGCTCGGCTGATCCGCGCTGTTGAGCCGGGGGAGGTTATCTGGGTCACGGACCGGGGCACGGAGAGCATCTTCCCCTTCGAGACCCCGCCTCATTCCGCTGGTCGGAGCTGCTCCCAGTGCATCTTCGAGCATGTATACTTCGCCCGCCCCGACTCCCACATGTTCGGGCACAGCGTGTACGAGACGCGGGTGCGCAGCGGGCGCATCCTGGCCAAGGAGCACCCCGTCGCAGGCGACATCGTCATCCCCGTGCCCGACAGCGGCATCGCGACGGCCATCGGGTACTCGGAGGCGTCGAACATCCCCTTCGGCATGGGCCTGATCCGCAGCCACTACGTGGGCCGGACCTTCATCGAGCCCAGTCAGTCCATCCGCTCCTTCGGCGTCAAGCTCAAGCTCTCGCCCGTGGCCGACATTCTTCGCGGCAGATCCGTGGTCGTCGTGGACGATTCCCTGGTCCGCGGGACAACCTCCCGGAAGATCATCGAGATGATCCGCGCAGCTGGCGCTCGTGAAATTCATCTGCGAATCGGTGCGCCTCCGGTGACACACAGCTGCTTCTACGGGATCGACACCCCCACCAGGGAGGAGCTCATCGCCTCCTCGAAATCCGTGGAGGAGACCGCACGGTTCGTGCGGTGCGACAGCCTGGGCTACATCTCACGGGAAGGTCTGCTGAAAAGCGTCAATGACCCCGACGCCCCCGCACGATTCTGTACCGCGTGTTTCGACGGCAATTATCCCGAGGATCCAGCTGAAGAGCCCCCTCGCGTAGCTATTCCGGAGTAGTCGCCCCCAGGGTCGAGAGCCGGTGCCACTCCCGGTACCCGAACCCCATGATCAGGAAGAAGGCAGCCAGATCGGCCAGGGGGAACGCGATCCAGATGCCGTTGAGGCCAAACTTCAGCGGAAGCAGCAGGACAAGAGGCATCAGAAAAATGATCTGGCGCGACATGGACATGATCAGGGAGGGCAGCGCCCGTCCGAAGGCCAGGACCATGGTGGTGGCCACGATGTTCACTCCAACGAGCGGGATTCCCAGCACGGTGATGCGGATGATGCGGCTCCCCTCGGTCACCAGGAGTGCGTCTGTGCTGAAGAGCCCGATGAGCGCCTCAGGGAAGGCATAGAGCAGAATCGCGCCCAGGATGCAGATGACGGTCGCCCATAGCGCCGCCAGCTTGACCACAGTCCGGATACGCCCGGGCTTTTTGGCGCCATAGTTGAACCCGACAATGGGCTGGAGCCCCTGCATGATGCCAAAGAGGGGCATGAACAGAAACGCCAGGAGGCGATGGAAGACGCCGAAGACGGAGATGTAGAGATCGGAACCGTAGTGCTTGAGCAGGTTGTTGATGATGATCGTCATCGAGGACCCGGCCATCTGCCGGACGAAGACGGAGGCACCAACGGCGAAGACCTCCCTGAGGATGCTCCACAGTGGCCGCAGGTTGGCCAGCCGTATCTTGAGGGTGGTCCTGCCGCCTAGATAGAGAGACATGAGGAAAATAAAGGCTGTGATCTGTGCAATGGCCGTCGCCAGTGCCGCGCCACGGATCCCCATGTCCAACCCGAAGATGAAGATGGGATCCAGGATGATGTTCAACCCCGCGCCCGTGATCATGACCATCATGGAGGCCTTCGCCTTCCCTTCGGCGCGGAGGATGTTGTTGAGCGCCATGGTGAAGGTGAAGAAGAAATTGCCGAACAACACGATGCGCAGATAGTCGGCGCTGAGCCCGAGCATGCTTTCCGTAGCGCCGAAGAGTCTCAGGATGGGGTGCAAAAAGATCTGGCCCGCTGAGAAGAGCAGCGTGGCGAAGATGAGAAGCACCACGAGAAGGTTCCCCAGGGTCCGATCGGCCAGGGAGCGGTCCCCTGC
>QKIM01000540.1 GCA_003249585.1 Deltaproteobacteria bacterium | reverse complement strand
GAAGAGCGAGGGCGTGTGCACGGTCTCGGGCTCCAGGGCACCCTCCTCGACCAGCTCATCCACCTCCACGATGACCAGGTCGCAGGCCATGGCCATGAGGGGATTGAAGTTCTGCGCGGACTTCGCGAAGAAGAGGTTCCCGTACCGGTCGGCCCGGGCCGCCTTTAAAAGCGCCACGTCGCCCCTCAGGGGTTCCTCCACCAGGTACTCGCGTCCCTGGACGGTGAGCTTCACCTTCCCCTCCTCCACAGCCGTCCCGATCCCCGTGGGGGTCAGGACGCCGCCGAGCCCGACGCCGCCGGCGCGGATGCGCTCGGCCAGCGTCCCCTGGGGGATGAGCTCCACGGTGGTGAGCCCCTCCTTCATCTGACGCTGGATCTCGCCGTTGAGGCCGATATGGGAGGCGATCACGGTGTTGAACTGCCGGCTCCGAACGTTCTCGGCCACGCCCAGAAGCTCATGGGAGGGGAGATCGTAGCCGCAGTCGTTGCAGACGAGGGTGAGACAGGAGCGCCCCGACTCCGCGAGCGCCCTGAGCAGGTTGGGGGGGGAGCCGCAGCCCATGAAGCCGCCCACCATGATCCGCTGCCCGTCTTCGATTCTGGAAACCGCCTCACGGGCGGTCAGTACGGGTCTTGTCTTCATGGCGCCTCCTATCCTTCCCGCTCGATGCAGACGGCCACGCCCATGCCGCCGCCGATGCAGAGGGTCGCGAGGCCCTTTTTGACGTCGCGCTTCTCCATCTCGTGGACGAGGGTGACGAGGATCCTCGCGCCGCTGGCGCCGATGGGGTGTCCCAGGGCGATGGCGCCGCCGTTGACGTTCACGATATCGAGGTTCCACCCGAGGGCCTTGTTCACGCTGATGGCCTGGGAGGCGAAGGCCTCGTTGGCCTCGATGAGCTCCAGATCGTCGACCGTCCAGCCGGCACGGGACAGGGCGACACGGACCGCATCCACGGGGCCATACCCCATGATGGCGGGATCCACGCCGGCGTAACCGTACCCGGCGATACGCGCCCTGGGCTTGAGCCCCAGGGCCTCGCACTTCGCCTTGGACATGATCAGATGAGCTGCGGCGCCGTCGTTGATCCCCGAGGAGTTCCCGGCGGTCACGGTCCCCGCCTTGTCGAAGGCGGGGCGCAGCTTCGCGAGCTTCTCGGCGGTGGTGCCGTGGCGGGGGAACTCGTCCTGGGCGAAGGCGACGGGATCGCCACGCCGCTGGGGCACCAGGACCGGGACGATCTCGGCGTCGAACCGCCCGCTCTTCTGGGCGGCCTCGGCCTTCTGCTGGGAGAGGGCGGCGAAGGCGTCCTGCTCCTCACGGGAGATCTCGAACTTTTTGGCGAGGTTCTCGGCCGTCACGCCCATGTGGTAGTCGTTGAAGGCCTCCCACAGGCCGTCCTTGATCATGGTGTCGACCATCTTGCCGTCACCCATGCGGTATCCGCCGCGGGCGTCCATGAGGGCGTAGGGGGCGAGGGTCATGTTCTCGGTGCCTCCGGCGATGATGACGTCGGCGTCGCCGCAGCGGATGCCCTGGGCCGCGGCGATGACGGCCCTGAGGCCGGAGCCGCACACCATGTTCAGGGTCATGGCGGTCTTCTCCACGGGGATCCCCGCGGCCACGGAGGCCTGCCGCGCGATGTTCTGCCCCAGTCCACCCTGGAGTACGCACCCGAGCTGGACCTCATCGACCTGGCCGGCCTCGACGCCGCTCCGCTCGAGGAGCGCCTCGATCACGGTTTTGCCGAGCTGGGCGGCGGTCACGGTGGAGAGGCTCCCCTGGAAGGAGCCCATGGCGGTTCTCACTGATTCGACGATGTACGCGTCTTGCATCTTCTTCTCCTTTGCGGTGTACGAAATGACTGAGGCACTTCAACGGTGAGTAGAAAAAATCGAATGGATTTCATGTTATATTACCATTTCAGGCCGTATCGCTGCGCCTTGCGCAGGATGGTCGGCTGGCTCACTCCCAGGAGCTTCGCTGCCTTGTGGGTGCTGCCGCTGCGCGAGAGGGCCTCGGCGATGATTTCCCGCTCGTACCGGGCGACGGCCTCCTTGAGACCCTCTCCGCCGGAGGGGACGGGGACACCCGGGAGGTCTCCCGGCAGCGTTCCCAGGACGTTCGCGTCCAGGAGCTCGTCGTGGACGGTCACGACCAGCCGCTCCACCAGATTGGCCAGTTCGCGGACGTTTCCGGGGAACCGTCGCTGCTGCAGGGTCCGCAGAAACGCTTCCGAGAAGGTCTTTTTCCGTGCCCAGGTCTTGTTGAACCGCTCCAGGAAATGGACCGCCAGGAGCGGGATGTCGCTGGCCCGTTCTCTCAGAGGGGGGACCACGATGGGGATGACGTTGAGCTGGAGGAAGAGATCCTGACGGAACAGCCCCTCCCGGGTCTGCTGCTCGAGATCCCCGTCCGCAATGGCCAGGATCCGGACGTTTGCCGGGAGGCGCTTCGTGCCGCCCAGCCGCGTCACTTCCTGCTCGCGGAGTATCCGCAGCAGCCTGGACTGGAGCGCAGGGGGGAGGGCGCCGATGTCGTCCAGGAGGAGGGTGCCGCCGTCGGCGCGCTCGAACATCCCCGCCTTCCCCTCGTGGGACGCCTGAGGAAAGGCCCCACCCTCATAACCCAGGAGCTCGGCCTCCAGCAGCGGGGGAGACAGCTCCGCGCAGTCGATGGAGAAGAAGGGCCCCTCACTGCGGCGGCTGACGCGGTGCACCTCGCGGGCGACCAGCTCCTTGCCGACCCCGGTCTCTCCGCTGATCAGCACCGTGGAGTCCACATCGGCCAGGTGGCGGATGAGCCGGCGGATCGCCTCCATGGTTGGGTGCTGGCCGATGAGCCTGGAGCTTCCCAGGTGGGGGGAGCTCAGGGAGGAGATCTCCTCGATGAAGCGTGCGTTGTCGGCCCCGACCCGCTCCAGCTCGACGCGGAGCCGGTCGAGCTCCGTGAGATCCCTGAGGATCGAGAGCACCTCGACGATCTCCCCGTCTTCGCCGTGGTGGGGGATCGCCGTGACAAGGACCTTGCGCCTGGTGCGCAGCATGGCGCTCATGCCGGAGACGCGCCTGCGCTCCTTGAGCGCCTGGGTGGAGATCACCTTGTAGAAGTACCCTCGGTCGATGAGGGTCTCCACGTGTACCCCGATGGCCTCCTCCCGCGACAGCCCCGTGAGGGTGCCAAAGACCGAATTCACGTCACGGATGATGCCCGGGTGATCGATGCGGTAG
>QKIM01000462.1 GCA_003249585.1 Deltaproteobacteria bacterium | reverse complement strand
CCAGACGGACAAGTCCCCCTGGAACATGCCCGAGTTGAGATGGTATCTGGGATATCCCCTGGTGCTCCTGCTCATGCTCGGTATCTCCGGAGGGCTGGTCGCCTTCTTCTGGAGGAAGGGGTGGATCGGGAGAGGCAAGGATCCCGACCGCGGCTGAATCAGGCCCGGGAGAAGTTCCCCAGCCTTACACGGATGTAGTGGAAGATCTCCTCGGGGATCCGTACGGGGCAGGCGCTCTCGATGCCGCGGAAGCCCGGCGAGGAGTTGACCTCGCACACCTTGTAGCCCGTCTTGTCGAAGAGCAGATCCACGCCGGCCACGTCCAGGTCGAAGAGGCGGGAGATGGTGGTGGCCAGCCATTCGATCTCCTCGTCCACGGGAAAGGCCCGCACCTTTCCGCCCTGGGAGAAGTTGGCCTTGAACCCATCGGGGTCTGCGGAGCTACGCTCCATGCACGCCACGACCCTTCCGCCCACGGTAAAGACCCTGAGGTCCCTTCCGAAGCTCTCGGAGATCATCTCCTGGATGATGAAGGAGGCCTCGTTGTTCATAGCGAAGACCAGATCCACATATTTCTGGAACTCGTCTTCGTCCTTGGCCAGGAAGACGCCCTTGCCCTGGGCGCCGTAGAGCGTCTTGATGACCACGGGGAAGGAGAAGTGTTGCATCACCAGATTGATGTCCACTGGGAATTTGGCCATCATGGTCTGGGGCATGGGGATGTTTTCCTGGGCCAGGATCTGCTGGGTGTACAGCTTGTCTTTGACGGACTCCACGGTCACAGAACCGTTGAGGGCATAGACGCCGAGCTTCTCCAGCTGCCGGATGACCGCCAGGGCGAAGTAGGTGGTGCCCGCCCCCATGCGGGGGATGATGAAATCGGGGATGGGCGTCACCTCGCCGTTGATGATCACCCGCTTGCGATCGTCGGGAAAAACGGTGATCTCGAAGTCCTCCGGGGGAATGATCCTGAGGTCTATTCCCATTTCCCTGGCCGCCGCCTTGAAGCGATCCATCTCGTAGATGTCGGCGCTGATATGGGTGTCGGGTTTTCGGTAGAGAATCCAGCCTTCCATGGGCACCTCAACGCCTGATCTGTCCGAGACGGATCCGGATATAGTGGAATATTTCCTTGGGGATATTGATCTCGCATGCCTCCTCGAGGCCCTTGAATCCCGGCGCGGAGTTGACCTCGCACACCTTGAAGCGTCCCTCCCGGTCGAAGAGCAGGTCGACGCCGGCGATGTCGAGCCCCATGAGGCGGGAGGCGCTGGAGGCCAGGTACTCGATCTCCGGGGTCATCTGAAAGGGCTCTACGCGGCCGCCCTGGGAGAAGTTGGCCTTGAACCCCTCGTTGGCGATGCGCTGCATGCAGGCCACAGACCGGCCCCCGATGGTGACGACGCGGAGGTCACGCCCCCGGGACTCCTCGATGTATTCCTGGAGGATGATGTTGGCCTTGTTGTTGGTGACCTCGATGAGCTGCATCATGTCCAGGAACTGGTTGCGGTCATCGGCCAGGAAGACGCCCTTGCCCTGGGCCCCGTAGATGGTCTTGATGATCACGGGGAAGCCCAGATACTTCTCCACCATGTCCGCGTTGATGGGGAACTTCACCAGGATGGTACGCGGAACGGGGAGGTTGTTCTCCGCAAGGATCTGCTGGGAGTAGAGCTTGTCCTTGACCGTGTCGATGGCCACGGAGCTGTTCACGGTGTGCACCCCCAGCCGCTCCAGGTGCCGGATGACCGCCAGACTGAAGTAGGTGGTCTGGGCCCCCATGCGCGGCATGAGGAAGGTGGGGAGCTCTTTGGCGTCCCCCTCAACGAGGATGCTCTTGCGATCCTCCCGCGTGACCATGAGGTCGAAGACCTCGGGCCGAAATACATCGAGCTCGATGCCATCCTTTTGGGCTTCTTCCCGAAAGCGGACGATGGAATAGGGGTCCTCGGGCTTGTCGTCCCAGGGCAGGTGCAGGATCCATCCTTTCATGTGTACCTCCAGGGGAAGCGTTTCTCTCGAGCTTCCCGACCTCTCAAGAACCGGTGCAGGATGGAAATTCATCCATCGGAGAGGAAAAAAAGCATCCTACCGCATGGGCAGCTCGGTTTCCTCGGACGGCGGCGGATCCGCCGGGGGATCCGCCCGCGGCACCACCTTCATGGGGGACGTCGCCTCGGTGGGGGGATCGACCCGCATCACAGGAGGACCGGCGTAGACGTTGGCGGTGGGACCCGGCTGAGAAGGTGCCTTGGCGCTGCCCGTGCAGCCGAAAAGTGAAAGGGAGAGCCCCGCACCCACAAGACTCTTCTTCACCCAGCCAGGGACGCGGGGATCCGCGGCGCCCTGGGGCAGGGACTCCACGGCTTCGGTCAAAAATTCTTCGAGGCGTTTGCGGTCCATGGGACCTCCTTGGGGGCCGGTTCCCCCGACAGCGGGCGAAGGATATGGGATATCTCTGTGATACGCATTCGGGGGCCCGTTGTCAAAGGAATCCCCCGGGACAAAGCGCGTGGGGGGCGTGTTTCAGCTGGCTCCAGAGTCTCAACTTTAGTATTTTGGTCCAATGATCCGCCTGCTCTTCTTCTCAGACACCCATCTCGGCTACGACTACCCCGTGCGACCCAGGATTGACCGCTGTCGCAGAGGCATGGACTTCTTCGAGAACTTTGACACGGTGCTGGACGCTGCCCTCTCCGAGCAGGTGGATCTGGTCATCCACGGAGGGGATCTGTTCTTTCGCAGCAAGGTCCCGCAGGTGATCGTCGACCTGGTCTATGATCGGCTCCTCGCCTTTGCCCAGCGAGAAATTCCCCTGTACATCGTCCCCGGAAATCATGAGCGGTCTGCTCTTCCCCCGTCCATATGGCTCAACCATACGAACATCAACATCTTCGATGTTCCCAAGACCTTCATCTTCTCCCACGGTGGCGAGACCCTCGCCTTGGCGGGGCTCCCCTTCATCCGGACCATCGCCGCCGACTACGACACCATCGTGGCACCGCTCGCGGCGGCCATTCCCGAAGGCGCCTTCGGCCTCTTGTGTGTCCATCAGTTGATCGAGGGCGCGGCGGTGGGACCCACGGGATACCGCTTCCGCAGCGGCCGGGACATCATCCCCTCGGAGGCGCTGCAGCCCCCCTTCGGTGCCGTCCTGTGCGGGCACGTCCACCGCATGCAGGTGTTCGACTCGGCGGGGGGCGTCCCGGTCTTCATTCCGGGATCCACGGAGCGCAC
>QKIM01000142.1 GCA_003249585.1 Deltaproteobacteria bacterium | reverse complement strand
AGCCCTGTCGTGCTCCTCACGGGGGCCAGACAGGCGGGAAAGAGCTCCCTGCTGAAAAAGATCTTTCCCGAGGCCAGATACGTCACCTTCGACCACCTCCACCACGTGGAGGCGGCCCGTACCGACCCCGTGGCCTTCTGCCGCGGTCTCCTTCCGGGTCCTGTCATCCTCGATGAAATCCAGTACGTCCCCGAGCTGTTTCGTGGGCTCAAGATCCTCATCGACGAGCAACCGCACCGCTGCGGCCAGTGGCTCCTCACGGGCAGCCAGCAGTTCTCCCTCATGGATCACTTTCATGAGAGCCTCCCTGGGAGGGTCTCCATCCTCGAGCTGGGGACTCTCAGCGCCCAGGAGTTGCGCAGTGCCGGTGTCCAGGACCTTACCCCCTTCCTGTGGAGGGGCGGCCACCCTCAGTTGTGGTCCAACGGGTTCCGTGATCCCGGCGACTTCTTCGAGAGCTCATTGCGCTCCTACCTCGAACGGGACCTCACAGCCCTCATCAGGGTGAAGGACCTCTTTGCCTTCCGACGCTTCTTCCGCCTCCTGGCGACGCGGACCGGGCAGATCCTCAACTATGCAGACCTCGCGAGCAACACCGGTGTCTCCGACGTGACCTGCCGCACCTGGCTTTCCTCCCTCCAGATCAGCGGGCTTATCCGCCTTATTCCCCCCTACCAGGCTGATATCGGCAAGCGCATCGTCAAAACCCCCAAGCTCTACTTCGCCGACCACGGCCTCGCCTGTCACCTCCTCGGGATCCGCTCACGTGACGAGTGGAACCTCAGCCCCTACCGCGGGCAGCTCTGGGAGAACTTCGTGGGCATGGAGCTGATCAAGACCGAACACCTGATCCCAGGTGACAATCTCTTCTTCTATCGCGACCATTCTGGCGCAAACATCGACTTCATCATCGACAGCGTCGACACGCTGACCTTCATCGAGGCCAGGGACGTAGCCTCCCTCTCCCAGACCAGACTCAACTTCCGAAAGGTCGTCCCCCTCTTCAGAGACAGAACATGTGCGACCCTGGCCGCCCTCAACACGCTTTCAACCGTTCCCCTGGCCGCGGACTCGACAACCATCCTCAATCCCCTCCTCACAAAGATGTTCGATACGATTCCGACGCTCGAGGACGCCCCCGTGGAGCCTGTCAAACAGGTCAGAGCCCACCTTCCGCTCCCAAAGCACCTGCTGTAGCAGTTCACGCATCCTGAAGATCCCCTGCAGGCAAGGTTCCTCTGATGCGGCTGATCCAGGCACCGGTGAAACCGGCCTCCGAACCCTCTGGAACGCCTATACCCGTGGTTACTTGTCTTTCGCACATCCGCAATCATATTCCTTGCTGAAGTCTTCTATCAGGGCTCCCTGCAATACTGACAAAATAACCTTATAATTTCTTCGGTTGCAAAACGTCATCTGGAGCTTGTCGCTGTCAATGACGGTTTTGATTTTGGGAGCGTGCAGAATAACCTGATTGTACACTATGGCCAACTGCGTGCCCAAATACTTCTGCGTCGCCCGATGCAATTCCTGCCGCTCTTTCTTGCCCAGATGAATCATCAGGCCGGGTTTCTTCGCTGATATTTTTGTGTATTCAAACCCCGTTAGCGTCATGATGGGGTTGTCTGTGCCAAAGAATACACAGTCTCCATAATACTTGCGGCACCTGGGATCTCCCTTTACACCCGCTTTGATCGGATAGACGGAAAAAGTAATCCCTTCGGCCTTCAGCACCTTGTCCGAAGGCTCCCCAGCCTTCTTTCCACCTGTACAAGCGCTCAGGATACAAAAAGAAAAAACCACCATAATGAAAGATATAAATCCCCTATTCAGACCTGCCCAGTTCATGTGTGACTCCTTTTGCTTTCCGTCAGAGCGTTTTGTTTCCAACAGTGAGCAGTGTAAATCCTGTGGAGTGGAAGTCAATTCGCCATAAGGCATATTGGGCCGATTGGACGGGGAATCACCGTTCATATGCGGTGAAGATTGGTCATCGCTGACAGCGTGAAAAATACCAACAATAGAAAAAATGAATATATTATCCGCATCTTGTAAATTTTCTCGGTTATGGCCCATTCCTTGCACAACGACCGAGATGCTCGGACGCTCCTGCCGGAGGAAGGCAGGACCATACACGGCAACAGGTCCACGGCGTTCGAAATATCCTTCATTCAACGAAAGGTGATGCGAAATGAACACTACAATCCTTGCGCTTCTGACGCTGCTCTCTCCCACGCTGCCTTCGAGCGGCGAGCTCCCCGCGGTATCTGCGGCTGCCCCCCAGGTTCGTGCCTGCGACTACGTCGTGGAGCTCACTCCGCTGACCGGTGTGATATACGGCCAGAACGAATTCTCCGACGGGTGGGGAGTGGGATCCCTCGTCTCCCTGCGCGCCTTCAGGAGAATGTCAGGGAGCCACTACCTCGGTGCCGGCTTTGAGTTCACCGGCATGACCAGCGCGGTGGATGAATCCCATCCCTGGGACGTCAACACCTACGCCTTCTCGGTCATCGGGTACCGCTACCAGCTCGAGTACGGCTTCGTGGACCTCTTTCCCACGCTCTTTTACACCCACGCTGGAGAAACCGATGACCGAAAGGAGCAGACGACGTGGGAAGTTGGTCTCAAGGGGCGCCTGGGGGCCAAACTGGACATCAACCGCTTTCGCCTTGGTATCGCCGGAGAGGCGATGCAGAGCTTCAACCACACGATCTTCTCGGTCAACGCCTTCATCGGCTACCGCTTCTGACCCACTCACACTCCCGCTCCCTCATCACGGCCTGTCATAACGACGGCGCCTCTCTCTGATTGTGTGCAATGCCAGACTGGGAACTTTGGGCTTGCATCCGCGGCCGCGATCGCGTGCAATGAAGACCGATACGGAGATCATCTGCTGCGCGGTCGCGCCGGGACACCCTCACGGGAGGTGAACATGAAAGCGGCGATTTTTCTGTTGTTGTTGACCTTTCCGGTGGTGGGGGCGGCCAACCGGTTCCCCGATGTCCCAAGCGGTGATTTCGCCTTCGGGCCATCCCTGGCCTACGTGGGGACCAAGGGGAGCAACGGCGTCGGCGTAAACGCCGACCTCTCCTACTCCAAGACCCTGTTCTCCCTGTCGGTCAACGGAAAGTACGCACAGATCGACGACAGACACCATTGGGGACTGAGCTTCGAGGGTACCGTCTGGCTGGTGGCGAACATCGGCGGGGGCGTGGGGTTCCTGGGCGGCGACAGCAC
>QKIM01000401.1 GCA_003249585.1 Deltaproteobacteria bacterium | reverse complement strand
GAACTTGCCCGCGGCCACGGCGTCGAGCACCTCTTTGTTGAGCATGAGGTTACGCACGTTGGCCTGGGGGATGATCACGCCCTCGTTGCCCGTGAGGCCGTTCATCTTGCACACCTCGTAGAAGCCCTCGATCTTCTCGTTGACCCCGCCGATGGCCTGAATCACGCCCTGCTGGTTGACGGAGCCCGTCACGGCGATGGTTTGGGTGATGGGGACCTGAGACAGACTGGAGAGGAGCGCGTAGAGCTCCGTAGACGAGGCCGAGTCGCCCTCGACCATGGAGTAATTCTGCTCGAAGGTGATGGAGGCGTTGAAGTTCATGGGGCGGTCCGTGGCGAAGCGCCCGCCGAGGTACCCCACAAGGATCATGGAGCCCTTGTCGTGAATGTTCCCCGACAGGTTGACCTCCCGGTCGATGTTGACGATACCCTTGTCGCCCGCGTAGGTGATGGCCGTAATGCGGGCCGGGATACCGAAGGCGTAGTCCCCGAGATCGTACACGGCCATGCCGTTGATCTGCCCGACGACTTCTCCCTTGGTGGCGATGAGCAGGGTCTGAACCTTGATCTCGCGGCGGGCGATCTGCTCGATGCGGGCGTGGCGCTTGGTGCGCTCTTCACAGGCCTTCTCCACGTCCTGGACATCGATGAAGCGCGGTTTCTTCGCGCGCTGCCGCGCCCAGAAGTCGGCCTCGGCCACGAGGTCGAGGAAGGTGGAGGTCCGGTTGGTGACCAGGTCCTGATCCCCCATGATGCGGTTGGCGTATTCGATGATGGCGGCCACGGCCCGCGCGTGCAGGTCGAGGTGCCCCTCCTCCTTGGCGATCTGTCCGAGGAAGCTGGCCAGGGAGTGGATGTTGCTGGCGTTGCGGTCCATGTAGGTGGAGAAGTCCGCCTTCACCTTGAACAGTCTCGTGAACTCCTCGTCGTGGTTGTGGAGCAGGTAGAAGAGCTCATCGGAGCCCACCACCACGATCTTCACGTCCAGCGGCAGGGGAGCGGGCTTGACCGTCCCAGTGATGCGGGGACGCCCCTCGTCGCGCAGCTCCTCCACCCTGATCTCCCTGTGGCGCAGCGCCTTCTTGAGGGCAAACCACGAGGCGGGGTTGGAGAGGATGTCGTTGGCCTGCAGCAGCAGATAGCCGCCGTTTGCCCGGTGCAGGGCGCCGGGGCGGATCTGGCTGTGGTTGGTGGAGAGGGCGCCGTTGTGCTCATCGTACTCCAGATACCCCATGAGGTTGGAGTAGGTGGGGTTGGCCTCCACATAGACAGGCGCAGAGTCGGTCTTGGAGCGATCCACCAGGACGTTGATGCGGAACTCCAGGGGGATCTCGTTGGGATCGCCCAGGGCCGCCTGCAGCATCTCCAAGGCCTCGGGGGAAATCTCGGCGTCGGCGGGGATGCTCTGCCCGTCCTGCTGTACGAATTCACTGTAATTGTCCAGATAATGCGCGCGGATACGGCTCAGATACGAGTCGATGATCTCGTCCTTGGCACCCAGTCCGGCGCGCACCTCCTTGATCATGCGATCCACCAGCGGAGCGAGGCGCTTCTTCTCCTCCTTGTCGATGATCTCCTGATACTCACGCTCCAGGGCGTGCTGCTTGCGGTCGAAGTCCAGCGTCAGTTCGAGAAGTTCCAACGAGGCCTTGTTGAGCTCCTTCTGAAGCTTGAGCACCTCGGGAGACATCTCCGTGACCTGATGGAGTTCTTCCTCCGTGACCAGCTCGCCGTCTACCAGCGTGGCCGGGATGAGATCGCCTTCGTCAGAGACCTTGATGTGAATCCCCTTGCGGGCCGCCTCCTCCATGAGCTCCTGCAGCGACTGGTTGAGCGCCGCGCGGGCCTGGGAGGTCATCTCCGAGCGCAGCCGGTTCATGGCGGGGGTGGTCAGGATCTTGGGCGTCTCCAGCCGAAGCTCCCGGACCATGCTCTCCATGAGGCTGGCGAATTCGCGACCCTTGCCCGCGGGGAGAAAGATGCCGAGGGGCTCATAGGGCTCATCGAAGTTGTGTATATAGCATATATCCTTCGCGACCGGTTCATTCTTCGCCCGCTTGCGGATGAGCTTGAGGATGGTGGAGGTCTTGCCGGACCCCGCACGACCCACGGCGAAAATATTGAAACCCCGCTTGCGGATGGCGAGACCGAAGTCGATGGCGTCCAGCGCCTCCTTCTGATCGAGGGTCCCAGACCACTCGGGAAGATCCTTGGTGGTGGTGAACCCGAGCTCATCCACGCTGCACCGCTTTCGCAGTTTGTCGAGCGGAACCTTGTATTTATTGAGGGTCTTCTCCGCGACGGGCTTCAACTCCATGATGTACTCCATGTTTTCCATAAGGGCGGCGCGGGGTACCCACACCCGCCGTGAGACAGGGGCCCCGGTCAGGGCGCGATGGATGTGTCTTCTTCCTTCAGTTTGCGATAGGTGGCCTTGGGATCCATCCGCATGTTCTTGTAGACATCGCTCTCGAACTTGCCTTCCTTGTTGCGCACACGGTCCATGTCTCCGTCACAGTCCACATCCCAGGATATGGAGATGAGTCGCCCCTTGGAATCGAAGTTCTCGAAATAATTGAATCCCTCACAGACGCGTCTGGTGCTGCCGGGGGGGTTGATGATGCGCAGGGCGATCTGAGTGATGATGCCGTTGTTGAAGGTCTTCTCGATCTCCCAGGTGGACTCGTCCCCGTCGGTATTGTGCAGCTCCTTGAAAATAACTCCATTTTGGAAGATGCGCTTGATGTCGATGATCCCGTCGCGGTCGGAGTCCTGCTGAACCTCTTTCTTTATACGCCCCGAGGCGTCATAAAAATAAAAGAGGTCCATGAGTCCGTCGCCATTGAGATCGACCTCACGGCAGGCCAGGGAGTTGTCGGACCGGTAGTGTTTCACCACGCCGATGGGGTTGACCTTGGTGATGTACAGCTCGACCCTGTTGAGCGATGGGGCCGCGGCCTTGGGATTCTGCCGGCGGGCCTCTTCGGTCTGCCACTTGAGGCAGCGCTCTTTCTTGCGTGCGAGGGCCTCTTTGGTCGTGCACACCTTGACCTTGGGACAGTCACACTTCACTTCTTTGGTCGGGGTCGTTTTGTCGACGGTTTTTTTCGACTTGTTCTTGCAGCTTCCGAGGGCGAAAGCCGCCGCCAGGGCGAGGGCGATGAAAAGAGTATGCTTGACCTTGAACATAGGCTCTCCTTTTCCCACTGGACACCCGGCTCTAAGTGGGGCCTTACAGTCC
>QKIM01000205.1 GCA_003249585.1 Deltaproteobacteria bacterium | reverse complement strand
AGCAGGCGACGGTCGCCATACGGGAAACCCTCGCGAAGCTGGGGGTGGCCTTTGATATCTACTTCAGCGAGAAAAGCCTGCACGACGCCGGCGCGCTCGCCCACGCCGTGGAGAAGCTCCGCGAGCGCGGAGATCTCTATGAGGAAGAGGGCGCGCTGTTCTTCCGCTCTACCGCCTACGGGGACGAGAAGGATCGCGTAGTCGTCCGCGCTAACGGCGATCCCACCTACTTCAACGCCGATATAGCCTACCACCTCGACAAGCTCGAGCGCGGGTATGACGTGCTCATCGACATCTGGGGCGCCGACCATCATGGTTATGTGCCGCGCGTCAGGGCAGCCATCGAGGCGTTCGGTAAAAACCCCGAACAGTTCGAAGCGCTCCTGGTCCAGTTCGTCTCCCTGGTCTCCGACGGAGAAACCCTGGCCATGGGAAAACGCAGCGGAAACTTCGTTACCCTCGACGAGCTCATCGAGCAGGTGGGCGCGGACGTGACCCGCTGGTTCTTCATCGCCAAATCTCATGACTCTGCGCTGGACTTCGACATGGGCAAGGCCCTCTCTGCTGATCCCCGCGAGAATCCTGCCCGCTATGCCCAGTACGGACATGCCCGTGCCTGCGCCATCCTCCGCAAGGCCGAGAGTATGGGCATCGAGCTGCCGCGCTTCACCATGGAGACCGCCGGCAGTCTGGTCGCAGAGGAGGAACTGGACATTCTCCGGCAGCTGCTGGAGTATCCGACGCTCATCGAGGACGCTGCGGCTGCACGTTCCGTGCACAGAATCGCCGCATACCTCGTGGAGATCTCCAAAAATTTCCACAGCTACTACACGAACTACAAGAACGATCCCATCCTCCCCAGGGACTCGCAGCTGGTCGACGACTGGCGTTCCGGGTGGGACATGGACAAGACCAATGCCCGGCTGCTGTGGGTTCAGGCCTTCAGGACCGTCACGGCCAATGCGCTGACCGTCCTTGGGCTCCCCGCACCCGAGGTCATGATCAACCCCGATGGAGGTGAGTGATGCGTACCATGAACAGACTGGAAGAGAAAACTGAGATCACCCTCGGCTCCAAGCAGATCGCCGGTCTGGCCATCGGCTTCCTCGTGACCGCTCTCGTCGTCTTTGTCATCGGGTTCGCCATGGGCAAGCGCGCTGAGCGGCGCAACGTCAGACTCGGTGCCGGCAAGGGGACGGAGGATCTGCTCTCCAAGCTGGACGAATACGAGAAGAAGTCCCGCCAGTTCATCGCCAAGCGCGCCCTCACGAGCATCCGAAAGCGCGAGGTGACGCTCAAGGAACTGGAGAGCGCCCAGAAAGACGAGCGAAAGGAACTGGCGGACACGAAAATCCGGCCCACGCTCAAAAGCAAGAAGATCCGCGTTGCCCTGGCCAGGGTGAAGGGGAAAAGAGGAAAGGGCGTCGAAGGGAAGATCACGCGGAGAGCCTCCTCCCGCAAAACCCGGTCCGCAGCACGAATGAGCCGGAAACTGGCCTCTCGCAAGTCGATCAAAGGATCCTTTGCCTCACGCAGAGGCCGCGCCAACCTTCGGCACAAGCGGATCGCTCCCAGGGATGTCGCCCAGCTCAATCCCTAATCCCCAATTGACGACCACCTCTCCTGGCAGAATCCATGAAAACACGAGACAAGGGGGCCCCGGATGGAGAGAAAAAACAGTTGCACTTTTATGGATGAAGTGTATTAGATTTTTACATCAACCGATTGCGTTATGTACGGTTGGCCGTTTCCATGAAGATTGCCATAGTCGACGATGAACTTTTTGTAAGGAAACTCCTCGTGCGTAGCCTCGAGAGGGACGGGCACGATGTGCAGGCTTATGCCAGCGGTCAGGAGCTTCTTGAGGGGGAGATCCCGTCCTTCGACTTGCTCCTGCTGGATATCGTCATGCCCGGACTCAATGGGGTGGAGGTTTTTGAGCTGCTCCGTCAGCGACAGCGCTTCATGCCGGCGGTGATCTTCATCAGCGCCTTCGACTTTACGGGCAAGCTCAAGCATATCATCGACAACAGCAGCGTGTGGTATCTTCCAAAGCCCTTTGGTCTCGATGAACTGCGAGAGGCGCTGGTGCGCGCCTCCGGATACATCACCCGGTACCGGCACTGCCAGTCCACCGAGGTCCTGCATCTGCACGAAGAGCTCCTGCCCCGGAAGGTCTCAGATATCGTCCCCCCCCAGTGAGGGTTTTGTCAGGTGAGGCCAGATCAGCCTGGGGGCCAGTTGAGCCGTCGCCCGCCGATGAGATGGAAATGCAGGTGGGGGACGACCTGGCCGGCAGACTCGCCACAGGACGTGAGGAGCCGATACTCTCCGCCCAGCTCAGGGAGCTCGGCTCCGAGCCGCCTGGCCGCGTCGAAGATGCCCGCCGCGACCTCGTGGTCGCCCTCGGAGAGCTCATTGAGAGAGGCAAGGTGCCGTTTGGGGATGATGAGAACGTGGACAGGCGCGACAGGATTGATATCCTTGAATGCGAGCACCTGATCCGTCTCGAAGACCTTGTCGGCGGGAATCGTGCCCTGAATAATTTTGCAAAAGAGGCAGGAATCGTCCATGATTATCCTCCTGGCGGGTAGCCCGGCAGCCAGCGGGCGGCTGTGGCGGGTGATCGTGGAATAACCGTACAACAGAACGGTTGTACTGAAAAGCAAAACACGTGAGGCATGGACAGGCTATGACGCAGCGAACACGGCGAACGGGAACGGGGAGGGGGAAAAGCACCCCTGGTGGCGAGAGTGGATTCCGGCTCTCCCCCAAAGTACGGAAAATCCTGCTGTGGAGCGGCGTGAGTTTTATCGGGGCGCTTGCCCTGGGGACGCTTGCCATCCTGCTGCTTTTTCTGTATTTCAGTTACGGCACCAACCTCCCCTCGGTGGAGAATCTGAAGTCGTACCAGCCTGAGCAGGCCATCCGGATTCTGGATCGGGATGGCGCCTTTTTGGGCTATCTCGGTTCTACCAAGCGCACGATGGTCCCCATCGGCAAGATGCCCAAGGTGCTCATCGACGCGGTGGTGAGTGCCGAGGACTCGAAGTTCTTCAAGCACGAGGGGCTCAACTACCTGGGGATGGTCCGGGCGTTCTGGGTCAACTTCTGGGCCGGACGGTACAAGCAGGGGGGGTCGACCATAACACAGCAGGTGGTGAAGATTCTGCTCCTCTCGCCGGAGCGCAGACTGAGGAGAAAATTCCAGGAGGTCATCCTCGCCCGCCGCCTCGAGCAGAAGCTC
>QKIM01000626.1 GCA_003249585.1 Deltaproteobacteria bacterium | reverse complement strand
GGTGCTCAGATCACAGTGGTGGAAGACGCTTCCGCAGGTGTAGTCGACGGTTTCGGGTTTCTCCTCGGTGCAGCCGGTGACGAGGAGGATGGCCAGCAGGATCGGACGCACGGATCACCTCACCGGGACATGCTAGCAGAAAGTCGCGGGCCGGCAAAGCACCCATCGGCGTCTACTGCTCGGGCATCTCCATCTCTCCGAGGGCGACCCGGTGGAGGATGTGGAAGGGGTTCATGATCTCCGTCTCCACGTAGCCGGCGGGATCGCCGCTCAGGGCCATGGAGAAGAGGGAGCGGAAGTGCCAGGTGGGGGCGGTGAAGGCGGCGAAGTCTTCCCCGGCGGCCTCGGGGCTGTCGGCACGCAGGGCCTCGAAGGTCTCCCGTGTGACGGCGTAGACCGGCTTCCACAGGTCGCACTCCTTGATGTCGTAGACCGCCTTGAGCTGGGAGACCATCTCGGCCAGTACCGACTGGTAGAAGGTGTAGAAGAGCTTCGAGTGACAGGGCTCGACGGTGTCCCGCAGGGTCAGGGAGCCGGGGAAGAAGGCGGCGGTGACGCCGGAGGCCTCCAGCCGCGGCAGGTGGATACGGATGCCTCCGAAATCGCGGAGGATGAGATACAGGGGCTCCCCCGTGGACTCCGAGACCACGGTGATGGTGTTCTGCAGGTGCGCCTCGAAGGCTATGCCGAAACGGGTGAGAGAGGCAAGCAGACCGGGCAGGGAGACGTGCAGGAACTCCTCGAACCACGCCAGCGCGGCTTCCCTGCCGCGGTCGAGCCCCTTTGCGTCGGCGTATCGCTCCAGGATGCTGTGGATGAAGGGCTCCTCGGTGACCCGGTTGTTGTCCAGGAGGGCGATGGTGACGATGGCCAGCTCCCCCTCCTTGGTGACGATGTCGGGGCTCTGCCGCTGGATGTAGGCCAGCTGGTTCGCCCTGCGGATCTGATCCTGGGTCATCTCCGACGGCGGGTTCGACGAGAAGAAGCCCCCCTCCTCCTCCAGGAGGAAGCGCAGCGGCGTCCTGCCCGGGCAGATGCGATCGGCGATCTCATCGAGGATGGAGGAGACCAGTGGGCCGTTGGTGGCGGCCTGAGCCGAGACGGTGCGGACGTAGGCGGCCTGGTGCAGGTTGATGGGGAGCTTGAGATAGAAGGGGGTTCCGTCTTCTCCGTGGACGTGGATGGTTCGCACCGAGAGGGAAGGCTGCCCCTTGAGGAAGGTGTCCCCCAAAAGGATCACGTCCCCTCGGGCGATCTCCTCGGCGAAGAGCGAGGGCAGGGCGTTGGTGTACTGCCAGGGGTGGACGGGGAAGAAGACGTAGTCCCCGTGATCCACGTCGGCCGGCAGGGCCCGGCGGAGTTTTCCGGTGAGGCCGTCGGAGAGCCAGGCGCCGGCTCGCTGGCCACTGCGCGTCGAGGTCTGGACCAGGGCATGTCGGACGCCCACGAAGGCCACGGGGATGGTGGTCTGCAGCTCCGGTAAAAAGGGGAGCAGCGCGTCGGCACCCTCGCCGTGGCGGAACTTGGTCATGGGATGGATGGTGTGCCCGCAGGTGACCAGCTGTTCATAGAAGATGGCCCCCGAGGGGCCGTGGTGGGAGGGGAACTCCTTGCGCATGAGGCGGTAGGTGATGGCCGTGGTGAGGTTGGTCAGCGAATTCTCCAGGGCGGCGCCGATGACGTCGATGCGCTCGGGTGTCAGAGGAAAGCGGGTGATGTTGGGCGCCACCAGGTGATACAGGACGATGGGATCGGAGATCTTCCGGACCAGCCCGGACTGGACCTTCTGCAGCACGTAGGGGAAGGGCGTCACCCGGGCGAACATGCTGAAGCGCTCCAGTGGCACGCACAGCTCATCTTTGCTCAACTTCAGCCTGAAGAGCTTGAGCGGCATACGGTCGAGCGAGGAGGCCATCTTGTGGGTCAGCCCCCAGACGTTCACCTCCTCCATGGGCAGGAGGTGCTCATGGAGGATGGAGGTGATGAGGCGGCTGAACAGCTCGAAGGCTGCTTCCTCCCTGGCCATGGCCTTGAGGATGTCAAAACGGTCCCGGGGCAGCTCCGGGACCCGGCTCAGAAAATATCGGTAGATCGTCGTGTCGGCGTCGTGCGTCGTGTCGGCGTCGTGCGTCATGGCTCACCACAGTGGTTGTAAGTTTCGAAACGTATAAACATTATGGCAGGGTTTTTGCGGAATTCAAGTCTTTTCGTGGCGGATCAGACGGTTTCGATAGGGTGTTTACCTTTGGCTCACTTCGGACTATAGCAGCCATTGCGGCGCCGGTCCCTGTCTGGACGAGGACACCGCCCGAGGTGGAAAGGCCCGAGAGGAACGCATCATGATCGAGATTACACCGGAGATCAGCCTGGACGACGCGGAGATCGAGATCTCCGCCGTGTGCTCCCAGGGCAAGGGCGGGCAGAATGTGAACAAGGTCTCCACGGCCATCCACCTGCGCTTCGACATCCGCGCCTCCTCCCTGCCTGACTGGGTGAAGGAGCGCATGCTCTCGTCGGGAGATCACCGGATCACCAAGGACGGGGTGCTCGTCCTCAAGGCCCAGTCGGCGCGCAGTCAGGAACGCAACCGCGAAGCCGCGCTCGAACGACTGGCTGAGGTGATCCGACGGGCCACGGTCGTGGTCGCCCCGAGAAAACGCACGAAGCCCAGCCGCAGTGCCGTCGCGCGGCGGCTGGAGACCAAGGCCCGCAACAGCGAGCGCAAGGAGCGCCGGAGGAAGATCGACCTGTGAATCGCGCGTTAGGTTCACAGTGAAAAGTTCTGATAATGGTGAATTCTCTTGCTTTGGGAGCGGCTTTGTGACAACGAGTGAACGCGCCCCGCAGCCCCCACCGGGGATCTGGCGTGCGGCCGGTGAAATTATGAAAGTAAACGAGAATATTAGAAACATCGCAATTATCGCCCACGTCGACCACGGGAAGACAACCCTCGTGGACAACATGTTCCGGCAGGCCGGAGTCTTCCGCGCCGAGGCCGAGGCCGTCGATCGGGTCATGGACTCCATGGATCTCGAGCGGGAGCGGGGCATCACCATCTCAGCCAAGAACTGTTCCGTCACCTGGAGCGGCGTCAAGATCAACATCATCGACACCCCCGGGCACGCCGACTTCGGCGGCGAGGTCGAGCGCGGCCTCTCCATGGCCGATGGCGCCATCGTCCTCGTGGACGCCTCGGAGGGCCCCTTGCCCCAGACCCGGTTCGTGCTGGAGAAGGCCCTCGCCCGAGGCC
>QKIM01000584.1 GCA_003249585.1 Deltaproteobacteria bacterium | reverse complement strand
CCCCTACTGCGGGCGCGCCGAAAAGACCATGAAGGAAGTCATGGACAAATACAAAGACGATGTCAAAATCGTCTTCATCAACAACCCCCTTCGGTTCCACAAGCAGGCCATGCCGGCCGCCATCGCCGCCATCGAGGTCCTCAAGCAGAAGGGCACGGGCGAGGCTTACTGGAAGTTCCACAATCACCTCTTCGAGAACCGCAAGAACCTCACCGCCGAGAACCTCGCCAAGTGGGCGAAGGAGCTGGCCGGTGCCGATGAGGCCAAAGTGAAGGCCGCCATCGATGGCAAGACCCATGAGGCTCACATCAATGAGATGATGAAATGGGGCGCCAAGTTCGGCGTTCGCGGAACCCCCGCCTTCTTCATCAACGGATACTTCGTCTCCGGGGCACGTCCCCTCCCGGCCTTCACCGCCGTCATCGACCGCGAGATCGCCAAGGCCAAGAAGGCCATCGAAGAGAAGAAAGCCCCCCGCAAGGACATCTACAAGTTCGTGGTTGGCAGCGGTCTGGCTCAGGCCAAGTACATCGAGCAGAAGATGCCCGATCGTTCCGCTCAGCGTCGTCAGCGTCCCCGCCTCGACACCACCAAAAACTATAAGATCGATGTCAAGCAGCTGCCCTTCATCGGTGACCCCAACGCCACCGTCGTCATGACCGTCGGTTTCGACATGCAGTGCCCCTATTGCGGCAAGATCATGGACATCATTACCCAGCTCATGGACGGTGACGGCAAAGACTTCAAAGGGTACAAGACCGGCCTGAAGATCGCCATCGTTCACTACCCGCTGCCCTTCCACAAGGACGCCACGCTGGCCCACGAGGCCCTCCAGGAAGTCTTCAACCAGAAAGGGCCCAAAGGCCTCTACGAGTACCTGAAGCTCCTGCGCAAAGACCAGCGGAAGATGCCTCGCGAGCTGCTTGAGGCTCACGCCAAGACCGTTGGGGCCGACATGGCCAAGTTCAAGGAAGCCCTCGACAAGCACACCCACCTGAAGCTGGTGCAGGACACCACGAAGGCTGGCCGTCAGGTCGGTATCATGGGGACCCCCTCCGTGTACATCAACGGCAAGTCCGTCAACGGCCGCTCCGTGCCGCTCTTCCGCAAGTTCATCGACGAAGCCAAGGTCGCCGCCGATGCCTTCATCAAGGCTCACCCCGCCGCGACCGGCGCCAAGTACTACGAAGAGATCCAGAAGACGGCTCTCCCCAACGCCGTGTGGATTCAGCCCACCGACGCCAAGGGCGGACGCCCCGGAATGCCTGGCGGCAATCCCATGATCCGCAGGATCAAGCCTGGCCAGCCCGGTATGCCTCTCGTCGCTCCCAGAGGCGGCAAGCCCCTCATCAAGAGGGTCGCGCCCAAGCCCGCCCCCATGAAGTAATTCTTCTTTCCCCTCCACACATTCCAACTTGAAATTATCGGGGTGAACGGTAGTATCTCAGCTACGAACCGGGAGAACCGTTATGTCCAAGAACGACATGGTGCAGGCCGAGGAACTCCTTCTCCTCTCGCAGGTCCTGGAGGGCAGCACCAAAGCCTTCGGCAATTTTCACGAAAGATATCGGCGCCTCGTGATCAGTTGTGTGCGCCGCGTGTTTCACAAACACACCGTCGATGTCTCCATGGAGGACCTTGAGGACACGGTGGGGCAGGCCTTTCTCAACATGGTCAAGGATGACTTCAGGAAGTTGCGTCTGTATGACAGCGAGAAGGGGTACAAGCTCTCCAGCTGGATAGGGCTCATCGCCACCAACACCGCCTACGACCACCTCCGCAAACGGGGGCCGCGAGTCGCGTCCCTCGACGACGATGAGCGGTATGTTCCTGAACCCGTGAGCCACACGCCCACCCCGCCCGAGCAGCTCGAGGAGCAGGAGCAGATCGATCTGCTCCTGCTGGCCATCGAGCAGCTCAGCAAAAACGAGCGACGCTTTGTGGAGCTGTGCTATGAGCACCAGTTGACCCATGAGGAGATCGCGGCCAAGCTCGGGCTTTCCCTCAACACGGTGTACAGCAAGAAGAACAAGATCAAAGTGAAACTAGCCGGCATCGTGGAAAAACTTTCTCAAAAAAGAGGGCACTGAGGGAGGTATTTGGGAATGAGGCGTACAAGCAGCCAGCATGTTCACCTCCACGGGAAAGGAGAAGCATCATGAACAGCCAGACCAGGGATCCCTGGGATTCCTTACTATTCAAAGCAATGCAAACGAGAAACCCTTCACGTGCCCCCCTGTCCGACCATGACCTCCTGGAGGTCGCCCTGGGAAGACGGGACGAGCCCGCAGAGATCGATGACGGTGAACGGCAGCTTCTGGCCATGATGCGGGATGTGGTCTCCGAAACCGAGGGACCGGCGCCCGAAAAAGAGTCCGGCTTCTTTCAGTTCCTCGCCCTGGCCGTGGGCTCCTCCATCCGTGCGCTGGCCGCTACCTTCGAGATGAACCAGGCCCAGTTCGTGCCCGTTCGTTCCGATGCAGCCACTGGCGCCGTTGAGGGTACCACCGCCTATGGAACCAGAGTCCTCATCGCGGGTTCGGTCCGCGGAAACCCGGAAATCACCCTCTCCTGGAACACCGGAGCCCCTGGTCGTGTGGTGATGCACCGGGACGGCAACATGCTCGAGAGCGCACCAGTGGAGGGGAATGAGGTCGTCTTCCCCTTAAGGGAGAAGGGGATCTATTCCTTCCAGGCGAAAACCGCCGGTGAGGTTGTCGAGCGCATCACCATCTCCGTTGACGACTGATTTTCACCACCCTGCTCAGCTTGTGAATTTGTTCAAAGAATGGTACAAGGGGCCGTAACGTCCGCGGACGAATCATTGCATGCGGGAAGCCGTCAGGAGGCCTGCGTGCCAGGAGACAGCGATCATGAAATGTACGAAATGCGGCAAAGAGTTGGCGCCTAACCTCAAGTTCTGCTCCGGCTGCGGGACTCCTGTCCAGGCCAAGGCTGCCAAGAAGACCCTTTTCTGGTCCCCCAGCGACGGTCCCATGCCCGGTGCTCCCGGTGGCGCTCCTGGTATGCCCCCCGGCGGCGCCCCTGGCATGCCTCCCGGCGGTGCGCCTGGAATGTTCCCCGGTGGCGCTCCCGGCATGCCTCCTGGTGGAGCCCCCATGGCTGCTCCCGCGCCCGCACCTGCACCGGCTCCTGCACCTCAGGCCGCCCCGGCCCCCATGGCCGCTCCGGCCCCCATGGCCGCCCCCGCCCCCATGGCCGCCCCTGCCCCCATGGCCGCCCCCGCCCCCAT
>QKIM01000450.1 GCA_003249585.1 Deltaproteobacteria bacterium | reverse complement strand
TCTACCGCGGCGGACAGGCGCTCGACACCTTCCCCCCCGGAAGGCACACCCTCACCACGGCCAACCTTCCCCTTCTGTCCAAGTTGATCAACCTCCCCTTTGGCGGGCAGTCTCCCTTCAAGGCCGAGGTGGTCTTCGTAGACACAGGCCTCATCGATGACCAGAAATGGGGCACCAAGGAGCCCATCTCCTTCAGGGATTCGGTGCTCAAGGTCGTGCGGCTGCGGTCCTTCGGGACCATGACCTACAAGGTCGTCGACCCGTCGCTGTTCACCAACAAGCGCCTCAAGTCCTCCGCCAAATACACGGCGAAGGATCTGGCGAACTGGGCCCGGGATTCCATCGTTCAGCGCATGACCGACGTGCTCGGCGAGGTCATGAAGTCCATCTTCGACCTGCCGGCACTCTATGATGAGATTGTGGTCGCCTGCAAGGCGCGGCTTGCCGAGGACTTCGCCAAGAACGGCCTCGAACTCGAGGACCTCCGCATCAGCGCCATCTCCCCCCCCAAGGAGGTGCAGGAGAAGATCGACGAACGAAGCGGTCTCGGCCTCTTCGAGGACTCCATGCCTGCCTTCCAGCAGTACCAGATGGGCTACGCCATGCGCGACGCCGCCCAGAACACTGGAGGCGTTGCCGGGCAGGGCATGGGCATGGGCATGGGACTCGGGATGGGGTTCATGATGCCGGGGATGATGGCCCAGGGCATGGCCCCGGGGATGGCTCCGGGAATGGGACAGTATCCTCCCGGGCAGTATCCTCCCGGGCAGTATCCTCCCGGGCAGTATCCTCCCCAGGGGCAGTATCCTCCCCAGGGGCAGTATCCTCCCCAGGGGCAGTATCCTCAGCAGGGACAGTATCCTCAGCAGGGGCAGTATCCTCCCCAAGGGAGTCCACAGCCACCCCAGGCCATGACCGGCGCCGCCGCCGGCGCCGCGGCGGGTGCCCCCGCCGCCCAATGCGTGAAGTGCAACTACCCCCTCGGTCCCGGTCTCAAGTTCTGCCCCAACTGTGGTTCGCAGCAGGAGGAGCAGGGGACGGTGCCCTGTGTCAAATGCGCACAGCCTCTGGCCAAGGGCGCCCGTTTCTGCCCCCACTGCGGGAGCGCCCAGGAAGTCGCGGCGGCCCAGCTGCCCAAATGTGTGAAGTGCCAGCAGGAGCTCTCCATGGGCGCCAAGTTCTGCCCCTTCTGCGGGAGCCCTCAGCCGGCGTAATCCGGTTTCACCGATCTACCAACTCTCAACCCCCGGAGTGAACCATGTCTTCTTCTCCTTTACCAAAGGCCACCGTCTTCTACGGCGGGTTCCCCATAGCCGAAAAGCTGGGTGTCACTGAACTGACCAACCTCTCCGTGACCATCGACACCGAGGAGCCGCTCCCCGTCGCCACCGAGGTCGTCATCGCGCTTGTGCTTGGTGATGCCCGCGTGGAGGGGAAGGGGCGCGTATCCCGCATCAAAGAGATGGAGTCCAAGGGCGACAGTGGGGAGATGAAGGTCGAGTGGCGGGAGATCGACGAGGCCGCCCTGACCAGTCTGGGGGAGATCACCATCCTCGAAGCGCCTGAACCCGCGCCAGCCCCAGCTCCCGAGCCCGAGGCGGCAATGGACGAGCCCGAGGCTGAAGTCGAAGTCGAAGAGGCCGAAGAGCCCGCAGCCGAGGACGCCGAGACTGTATCAGCCGAAGGGGAAGCCGAGGAAGTTGACGCTGCATCCGAGGACGTTGACGCCGATGCGCCCCGACCTGAGGATGCGGACGTTGAGGCCGCCGAGGCCGGTTCCGAAGAAGAAGACGTTGACGTCGAGGAGCCCGTGGCTGATGAGACTGAAGGCGATGCGATGATTGACGCTGAGGACGAAGCGGCTGAGGCGGCATCCGAGGATGCCCTGGACGAGGAGCCCTCGGCAGAGGTCGAGGCCCCGGAAGTTGAAGCCGAAGAGCCTGTACGTGACGTATCTGCTGAGGCAGTTGACGTCGAGGAGCCTGTTGACGAAGCATCCGAGGCCGATGAACCTGAGGCTGAAGAGAACCAGGAAGAGGAAACGCCTGAAGAAAGTGTAACCGGTGAAGAATCCGACGAGCCGTCGGTAGATGACGATGCCTCAGAGGATTCGGGTGACGAGCAGAAGAAACCGACCAAGAAGAGGAAGAAGAAGGAGCCCTCGGATGAGGGGGACTCCGGTGACGGACAGGGCAAAGACGAATCCCAGAAGAAGAAGCGTCGCAAGAAGAAACCCAAGAAGGAAGAGTAGTCTTCGCGGCCGTCTGGCCCTGGTTCTTTCATGTATTGCCCCACCCTTTATCTCGTCTACCCAAGCGGCCAAGCCAGGGAGGAACGCATAGAAGCAGGGCTTTCCTTGCTCGGCGAGGCATCGCTGGTGCACCTGCGCCCTTCCCCGGGGAGCCATCATCCATATCTCGCCGGAACCGACGCCGCGCGGACCGAGACGATTCTCGCCGCCCTCACCGCCGCGGACAGCCGGCTTATAATGGCTGTTCGAGGCGGATACGGAGCGGTCCGGCTGGATCTCGATGCTATCAGCGATGCGCTCGGGAAGACCCCGAAGAGCTTGATGGGGTTCTCCGACGTCACCTTTCTATTGTACCGGTGGCACGCCGCGGGCGGGTACGCCATTCATGGTCCGGTCCTCACGCAACTCCCAGAGCTGGTCGATGAAGATCTCGCGGCGGTCCTTGAGCTGCTTCACGAGGGACGCTGGTGTCTTGATGCTCCGCTCACCGCGCTCGTGGAGGCCCGGACCTGCTGGGGACCGCTCTTCGGTGCCAACCTGTCTGTGCTCGAGACGATGATCGGATATTCGTGGTTCCCCGACCTCACCGGGGCCATCCTGATCCTCGAGGATGTCAACGAACCTCCCTACAAGCTGGACCGGATGCTGACCCATCTGTTGGAGACGACCTCGCTTCGGGACGTCCAGGCCATCGTCCTCGGTGATTTCGCGGGCTGTGGTCCGTGGACTGATGTTTTTCAGGAAGTCCTCGGGCGGTATTCGGGGATCTCGCTGTTCTCGGGGGTACCGGTAGGACATGCCCGCCGGAATCGCCCTTTTGCCCTGGGCGCGCAGGGCAACATCGTGATGACGACCACCGGCTGGGGGCTTGAAGCCCGTGGAGCCCTCCCATGAGGCTCTCCCTCTCCATCGTCGACGCGACCCTCCTTGGCACCTTCCACTCCGAGGGAGGGGTCCAGCGACACCGTATGGCTTTTGCCCGTCAGGAGATCCTCTCTCTGACC
>QKIM01000417.1 GCA_003249585.1 Deltaproteobacteria bacterium | reverse complement strand
ACAGCTCCTTCTTCGCCCGGGCAATGCGGCCGGGGACCACCCGGGTGAGGGTCCACCGCGGGACCTCCCTAAGAAAGGCGAGGAACTGTGTCCGGGCCTTGAGGGGACGTCCCATGCCCTTGTGGGTCATGGCCCTGTAGAAGAGCAGGTTGGGGCTGGCCACGATGCCGTAGGCCTTGCGGAAGAGATAGAGGGCGTCTTCGTACTGGGCCTCCACGAGCTTCTCGAGTCCCACCTTGGTCAGCCTCAGCGCGTAGACGTATTTCGTCGGGGTGCATCCCAGGGCCTTGAGCCTGGTCAGGAATTCCTTGCCGTACTTTCGCTCCAGTCGCTGGGCGCTGGGATCGACCGGGGTCTTGCGAGGCGCCGCCGCGCCCCCCACCGTGACGACCATCAGGGCGGTGAGGAGGAGGAGAGCCGGAACCCTAGAGGACATCGGGGAGGTCCTCCTTGGTCATCCCTGGCATGGGCCGCACGATCCCCGCTGGGCGCCGCAACTGGAAGTTCAGGTTTTGGGAGAAGGCGGGGATGATGATCTTCTGCTGGGTGGGATAGCCTTTGGCCTTCACCACCACCTTGAGGCGGTGCTGCTCGCTCTTGTCGACCTTGAAAAAACGCTTCTTGAGCTTCTTGCCGTCGACGAAGATCTCCACGGGGACGGTGGATGGCTCGATGAGCAGGTTGACGAAGATCTTCTCCACGGCCTTCTTCATGACAGGCTCGGGCTTTTGGATCACGAAGCGGGCAGGCCCTCCAGCCATCGCCGGAGGGAAGAGCTCGGCGGGGCCCGTGTCGCCGGGCGCAGGTCGGTCGAAGACCCCAAGGAAATAGGCAACCCCCGCCGCCACGATCACCAGGATCAAAAGCCCGAAGAAGGCGTATTTGAACGGGTTCATGCGCGCGACCGGAGATTGGGAAGACTGGGACGCGAGGCGCCGGATGTCCAGCGGAGACACCTGGGGGACCACCGCACCCTCGATGGGAGTCGGGTGGGCCACCCGCTCCTCCTTGGCCAGGCTCTTGAGCAGGGGCATGAGGGCGGCCTCCAACTGGGCCATGCTCTGGTAGCGCTGCTCGCGTTCCTTCTGAAGGGTCTTCAGGATGATGGCCTCGAGCTCGGGAGGCATGTCGGCCAGCTTCGAGGGCGGGAAGGGATCCTGCACCAGGTGGGCCGTGATGATGGAGAGGAAGGAGCCCTCCTTGAAGGGGACCTGCCCCGTGAACATGCGGTAGAGGATGATCCCCAGGGCGTAGACGTCGGCCCGTTCGTCCACTTGATCTCCCATGCACTGCTCGGGGCTCATGTACAGGGGTGTCCCCACGGGGACGCCGGACTTGGTGTGGGCTGTCTTTATGCCCTCCTCGGAGATCTTCGCGAGCCCGAAGTCGAGGATCTTCACGAAGAACCGGCCCTTGCGCCTGAGCAGAAAGATGTTGTCGGGCTTGAGGTCGCGGTGGATGATCCCCTTGGCGTGGGCGGCCTTGAGGGCGTCAAAGATGTCCTCGAGGATATCCACGGCCTCCCGGTAGGGGGCGATGTTCACCTTGGTGAGATACTCTCCCAGGGTCTTGCCCTCGAGATACTCCATGACGAAGTAGTGGTACCCCTCCTTGAACCGCCCAAAGGAGAAGATGTCGATGATGTTGGGGTGCCCGATGGCGTTGACCGCCTGTGCCTCGGCCAGAAACCGGTTGGTGCTCTGCTCGTTGGCCGTGAGATCCGGTTTGAGGACCTTGATGGCCACCTGCTTGCGGATGTAGGGCTGGATCCCCTTGAGGACGTAGCCCATGCCTCCCTCGCCGATGATCCCCGTGATTTCGTACTCCCCCACCTTGCGGCCGGCCAGATCGTTGCGCGTGCTCCTGACCCAGAGAAAACCCTCCTCGGAGGACCCGAGGCTGGGCATCTCGCCGGCACCCTCCATGGAGTCACCATCGGCCAGATTGTTCTCGTCGCGCTCTTCCATGGGGTCTCCCGTCACTCGCCCCCGCCGGGGCCTTTGTGCCTACACCCCATTTGTATCACCTTCGGAGCCGAAATCCACCACCTCTTTGCTGGTGAGCAGCGCGAGGGCCGCCCGTGCGGCCTCCTGCTGGGCCAGCTTCTTGGATCTACCGCTTCCTTCGGCTATTACGCGCCCCGACACCAGCACCTCGAAAACGAAGACCTGATCGTGCTCTGGGCCGCTCACCTCTCTGAGGCGGTAGGCGGGGAGGGTGCGCATGGCACCCTGGGTGTACTCCTGCAGGGCGCTCTTGTAATCCCCCAGCGACCCCTGGGACGGACGCTCCGTGGTGTCGGCGAAGAAAGGCTCCAAGAGCGAGACACAGCGCTCGAATCCGCTGTCCTCGAAGACGGCCCCGAAGACCGCCTCGAAGGCATCGGCCAGGATGGAGTCCTTCTCCCGCCCTCCCGAGAGCTCCTCCCCGCGGCCCAGGCGCAGGAGCTCCTGAAGTCCAAGGGTGCGGGCGCGCTGGGCCAACGACTCCCGCCGGACCAGGAAGGCGCGGTGCTTGGTCAGTTCTCCCTCGCCGGCTCCAGCCATGCGCTTCATGAGGAGGGCGCCCACCACGAGGTCGATGACGGCATCCCCGAGAAACTCCAGGGTCTCGCTGTGGGTGTCTCCCTCGCTCCCGAAATCCCCGACCCAGGAGCGATGCGTCAGGGCCTGCACTCCGAGCTCCTTGCGCCGGAAGGTGTATCCGAGGCGTCGCTCCAGTTCGGCGACGAGATCACGATCTTCAGACATGGCCGGACAACTCCAGTTGCGCGGAGATCTCCCCCGCGTAGTTCTTGAGCATCATGGACTCCACCCGGCCCAGATCCTTGGTCTGCCCGAGCACCCACATAAGCTTCACCAGCGCAGCCTCCGGAGTCATGTCCACGGAGGGGATGGCCCCCGCGTGCATGACGTTCTTGCCCACCTTGTACAGGGACAGGTTGGTGGAGCCCAGCACGCACTGGGTGCCCACGACCACGGGCTTCCCGCGTTCCGTGGCCTCCTTCACCACATGCACCAGACTGTCCTCTTCGCGGACGGGGATGTTCCCCGTGCCGTATCCGAGCAGGACGATGCCCTCGTGATGGTCGACCATGTACCGCAGCACCTTGCCCGTGAGCCCTGGATGGATGGTGACGAGTCCCACGGAAGGCTCGAGAGTGGGCGTATACAGCAGCCTCCGGCCAGCCCGCCGCTGGGCCCGGGATCGGGAGAACCTGAGCTGGAGGCCGATCTCCCCGATGGGATTCTCGTTGA
>QKIM01000617.1 GCA_003249585.1 Deltaproteobacteria bacterium | reverse complement strand
GGGTGGGGACCACTCCCGTGGGGTTGTGGGGGTAGTTGAAGTAGACGGCGGCCTTGTGGTGCCCACGGGCCTTGAGGCTCGCCAGGGACTTCGCCAGCTCCTCGGGGTTCACGCGGCCGTCCATGTCGATGTAGTCACACACCTCTTTGATGGACTTCTCATGGGAGACCTTGAGGTTCACGTTGCCCCAGTAGGTGCGCGGGAGGATGAGGACGCACTCCTCGCCCACGGCCATCTCCAGGGCGATGGTGAGGGCAACCGTGCCGCCGTAGGTGGGGACGGGCTTGATGCGCAGGGCCTTCTTCATCTGGGAGAGGGCGTAGGGGTCGTTTTTTCCGTCACGCAGATAGCGCTCGTAGGCGATATGACGATACCACGGGGCGCCCAGGCCGTTGTTGTAGTTGAAGACGGCGTCCCGCAGCCTCACCCACTGCTCCTCGGCCACCTCGGGGGGACGCAGCATGTCGAAGACCTTCTGGAACTCCGGGTTCATGAGGATGTTTGCGTCGTAGGTCTTGGCCACGCCGATGCCGGCGTTGAACTCCCGGGGGACATGGGAGGCGATGGCGGCCGCCTGGGAGGGGATCCCCGTGGCGGGGAAGGCCGTGTAGAAGGCCGTGGTGCCGCCGATGATGCGCATGAGCTCGGGGTAGTGCTGCTCTATCCCCTCGTGGAGCTTGCGCGCGTTGTCGGAGAGGAAGGCGTCGGGCACCAGCTTCTGGATGATGCCCAGCCGGGTGTGGGGAGGCTTCTTGAAGATGAGCTCCGCCCACGCGGCCGCGTCCTGGTGTCCGTAGGACTCCAAAAGCTTGTGGATGTTGGCTTTGACGTTGTCCGAACTGGGGCTTGCCTCTTCATGCATGGGTCACTCCTTCGGTTGGGCAGGCAAATGGTATCACAAAGAGACGTTGGATTCAGAGAAAAAAACAATCAGGCCGCGGTCATGGGCAGGCCGTGGCCTGCCCCCGCGGCCTCCCCTTCCTCTTTCGCTCCGGCCATGGTACCGTCGACACTCAAGGAGGACCCATGCGACATATCCTCATCCCCCTCGTCATCCTCACCGTCCTGTCGGTCGGCTGCAAAAAGGAGAAGCCGGTCCGGCGGCTCATCGTCTTCCACGCCGGGAGCCTCTCCATGCCCTTTCGAAAGATCGCCACGGAATTCGAGCTGGCCAGCCCCGGCGTCCGCGTGCTCCTGGAGGCCGCTGGATCGCGGGTCTGCGCCCGGAAGATCAGCGAACTCAACCGTCGGGCCGATGTCATGGCCTCCGCAGACCTGTCGGTCATCGACACCCTGCTCATTCCCAGGTACGCCGCCTTCAGCATCCCCTTCGCCGGCAACGAGATGGTCATCGCCTACGGTGACAAGTCCCGCCGGGCCGAGGCTGTGAACAGCGGCAACTGGTACACGATCCTCCTCGAGAAAGGGGTCTCCTTCGGGCGCTCCAACCCTGACGCGGACCCCTGCGGGTATCGGACGGTGATGGTGGCGAAGCTCGCGGAGAAGCACTACAGGGTCCCTGGTCTGGCGGCGAAGCTGCTGGCAAAGGATACGCAGAACATCCGCCCCAAGGAGACGGACCTCCTGGCCCTCCTGGAAGCGGGACAGATCGATTATCTCTTCATATACAAGAGCGTGGCTGTCCAGCATGGGCTGCGGTTCGTGTCCCTGCCTGTGGAGATCAACCTCCGTGACCGGGCCCACGCGGCCTCCTACGGCGCCGTGTCGGCGAAGGTGTCCGGCAAGAAACCCGGGACCACCATCCGCAAGGTCGGGGCCCCTATGGTCTACGGTATCACCATCCCCAGGAACGCCCCCAACCGGGAGCTGGCCGAGCGCTTTGTGGCCTTTGTCCTCCACCGAGATGGCGGGATGCGCATCCTCGAGGCCATGGGGCAGACCTCCCTGGTCCCCTCGCCCACGCCCACCTACGACAAGCTCCCCGCCTCCCTCAAACCCTTCGCCAAGGCCCCTCCCCGATAAGAACAGTCGGCGGTCTTTCATGCGGGGGGGAGGCCATGGCCTGCCCTATTTACCGCGCTCCTTGAACCGCTTGGCGGCGGCGACCTCTCGGTGGAGCTGGCCCCACAGCCGCCCCTCCTTCTTGCGCTGCTGCGCGTCGTGACGCCGCTCCCAGGCCGCGGTCTCCCGCTGCAGAGACTGGAAGTGTTCCAGCCGCTGCGCATCGAGCTCCCCGCGCTCCACAGCCTCGAGCACGGCACAGCCAGGCTCTGAGCCGTGGGTGCAGTCGGTGAAGCGGCAGTCACCGGCGATGGCGGTGATGTCTGCAAAGAGCTCGTCCATGCCGTCTCCATCGGCGATGGAGAGCTCGCGCATCCCGGGGGTGTCCATGAGGAGGGCACCCGATGGGAGGCGGACGAGCTGGCGGTGGGTGGTGGTGTGGCGACCGCGCCCGTCCACGGCGCTGACCGTGGCGGTGCGCATGCGCGTCTCCCCGGTGAGGGCGTTGATAATGGTACTCTTGCCCGCTCCCGAGGAGCCCACCAGGGCCACGGTGCTGCCCGGGATGAGCCACGGCGCGAGCACTGCCAGACCGTCCCCGGTCACCGCAGAGGTGCGGACGGCCGTGACGCCGGGGCAGTTGGCCTCCACCTCGGCGCACCGCGTCTCGCCCTCATGGGAGAGGTCGTCCTTGCTGAGCACGACCACGGGCTGGGCTCCCGAAGCCCAGATGCGGGCCACGTATCGCTCGATGCGGTTGAGGCTGTAGTCTTCATCGAGGCCGCAGACCACGAAGACCGTGTCCACGTTGGCGGCGATGACCTGCAGGCGGGTCTGCCGCCCGGGTGCGCCCCGGGTGAAGGTGGTCGTGCGGTCGAGGACCGCCTCGATGAGTACGGGGTCATCTCCAGCGGGGAGTCGGTCGAGGACCACCCAGTCGCCCACGGCGGGGTGGACGCCCTCGCGGAGGAGGCGGCCGGGGACCTGGGCCGAGCCTCGGGCCCCTTCGCCCCACACCTCGTAGAAGCCGCGGTGCTCGGCGGCGACGCGGGCCAGGGGGCCGCTTGCGGGTTGATTGGAAAAATAGGACGTGAGCCCCAGTTGGGACAGAGTATGCATGGGAAACCTCCTCGCGCAGCGTCGGGGTGTTCCGTTGTCACGGGATACACCTCTCCTGTGCCGCCGCGCGGTATGATATTTCAATGACAGGTGCTGACCGGCCCACTGGGGGCTCGGCGGACTCAGCTATGGAGGGCAGTCTCCAGCATACAACCTCGTCGGGCGAGGGGTGCGCC
>QKIM01000087.1 GCA_003249585.1 Deltaproteobacteria bacterium | reverse complement strand
CGATGGCCCGGCCCATGTTCACCACACGGACAATGGGGATTCTCCCCGTGGCGCCCGCGCTGGCCTTGACAGCGCCCTGGGTGACGCTGGCCGATCCCTTGTACGGGATACAGATGGCCGTCGCGCCGAACAGATACGCGCTGCGGGCGATGGCGCCCAGGTTATGGGGATCTTGAAGGCGATCAAGGAGCAGCACCAGTGGCGCCGGCGACGCCTCGACGAGGGGGATGAGATCCTGGAAGTCAAGATAGGGAAATCCGCGCACGAAGGCAACGACACCCTGATGGTTTTCTCCTGGAGCATAGAGCTCCAGCTCGCTGCGCCTGAGGTGGGCTACGGAGACTCCGCGCCGTTTGGCCTCGGCGACCAGCGGGTGGTCCAGCTGGGCCAGACAGAAGAGTTTTGTCACCTCACCCTTGTCAACATACTCCGCCACGGCGTTGATGCCGCAGATGATCCGCTCCCCCGCCGGGGGGCCCTGGTCAACCCGGTTCATGGTCTGCCTCCGTTGCTTCGGTGATCATGGCGAGGATGGCGCGGGCGCTGGTGCAGGGATCCGCACTGGCGCTGATGGGCCGCCCCACCACGATGTGGGTGGCGCCACGGACAATGGCGCGCTGGGGTGTCTCCACCCTTTTCTGATCGTCCAGCCCCGCTCCCGCGGGCCGGATCCCCGGGATGACCAGCCCGAACCGGTCCCCCATCTCCTGTCGGAGCATCTCCACCTCCTGGGCACTGGCGACCACACCGCCGAGCCCGGAGGCCTTTGCGAGCGCCGCTCTTCCCCGGACGAGGTCGCTGGCGACACCCGTCATTCCAATGGATGGGAAATCGGCCTCAGAGAGCGAAGTCAGCAACGTAACCCCCAGGAGCATGGGCGGCTCCCTGAAGGCCGAAGCGGCCTCGACAGCGGCTTCCAGCATGGCTCTGCCGCCTCCCGTATGGAGCGTGAGCATGGAGACGGGGAGCCGAGCGAGGCTGGAGACGGCCTTTGCGACCGTGACCGGGATGTCATGAAGCTTGAGATCGAGAAAGACTGGATTGCCCAGGGCGGCCACCGCCTCGACGACGGCGGGGCCCTCGCGGAGGAAGAGCTGGAGCCCTATCTTGAAACAGCCCACGGAGTCCTTGACCTGATCAGCGAGATGGATCGCGTCGGATGCCGTGGGCACGTCCAGGGCGAGGATGAGGCGCTCCCTGGGGCTGAGCGCAGAAAGACGCCCCGCGGTCATGGCCGCATCCCCGTCATCACGGATTTTCCCTGACCAGACTTGCCACCGCCCTTCCCGGGGAGCGGGTTCATCGTGGACATCGAGGACATCGAGACCGCCGGCCTGCCCACAGGCTTCATCGTCTTGGCCGGAAGATCCTCCATATCCGAGGCCTGAAGCTGCCAGTCGAGCTTGTTGCGGCAGATCTCCAGGTTGCGTTCGACGCGGACGATGTAGGTGTATTCAGGATTCGTGGTCGACTCGACGTACTGCCACACCTTCCCCCCTTCGGGAGCAGGGATTCGCTTACCGAATCGGACGGTGACGCTGCCCTTGTCGAGGGTGAGGGCGAGGAAGTCGCTCTTATCACTGATTCCTGAAACCTCGGGGGCCAGTCGCCCTACCACCTTCTCGGCGCGCAGATACCCTTTGCGGACCCGTGACTGCCATTTCTGCATGCGACTCCGAGCCGGGTGGAACTCCATGGACCCCGGTTTGAGGGTGAAGGGGCCCCGGTCCTTGCGCGTCAGGCCGAAGGCGAATCCTCTGCAAAGGCCATCGATCCCCTTGATGGTGAGCGGGTCGACCACCAGGATCTTCGGGGAAACCAGATCCGTCGCCGCCCCCAGCAGAATGCCCACCGTGGAGTGGATATGGGTGAGGGGGATCCAGTCGACCAGGGAGCTCTGGATGTGGATGAGGTTCCCGACAGTGTCGCCGAAGCGGAAGGTGACCTTCTTGCCATCGGCCAGCAGGAGCTCCACCGCGCCCTGGGGTTTCGTGAAGTAGCTGTCCCGCTTGCCACGGTCGTCATTGACCTTGCGGACCCGAAGCCGCAGCAGCCTGGCGACAGAGGCGGTCACGTTTCGGCTGTAGAACTGCTTGGGGACCTGCCCGTAGACGGGTTCGTAGACGGCATCTCGATTCTTCTTGAAGGCGAAGAGCTTCTCTCCCCGTGGGCCGAAATAGGTCACGGCGGCGATGTCTTTGAGTTGGAACGGTGCGATCTGCGGCTCCACCCAGTCACGGACGTCCTTGACCAGGATCTGCCGCAAGGCGCCTTTGAGATTCCACACGTCGTTGAGGTGCGCGGCGCGGATCAGCGTGAATTTGCGTGACCGGCCGATGAAGAGCTTCACCTGAGAGGTGCCGCCAGCCTTGAGATGCAGCGTCACGGCCTGCTTCTCGGTGAGCAGGTGTTCCTTGAAGGTCGACGGATCCGAGGTGACCACCTGGCCAAACCTGAGCCCCCCTAGGCGGGCCAGGATCTTGGCCACGAGCCGATCATTGGCGGGCCCCTTCACTGGAGCATCCAGGAACCACCGTTCCTTTACCCGGTGCAGCACGAAGGTCCCGTAGCGGTTCTTCACCTCGATGCCGTCCGTCCCGGTCAGCATCGCGGCCGTCACGGGAGGAACCGCCTTGGTTCCACGGCTCTCTCCTTCGGAGATGGTCGGCGGGGTGACATTCCTGGGCCACAGCAGCCAGATCCCGGCGACGAGGATGGAGAGCAGCACGAGAGGAGCGATGAGACGTCTATGACTTGATTTCATGGGGAGCACGGGTCCCTTTCTTGCGCCGGCGTCGCTGTCGGCGAAGGAGATTGTAGGCAAGGCCCATCAAGAAGATACCCAGCGCGGGGAGGGCCGCGGTCAGGACCTGCACGAGGCGGCGCGACTCACCACGGCCGATTTTCAGCCACTCCACACCGCGTCCTTTGAAACGCAGGTGTTTGAGGCTGTCGTCACCCGTGAGCAGGGTGAACAGGTGGCGCGCAAAAATGGTGTTGGTCGTGGCCCCCCTCACCATACGGTCCCGTAGAAAATCCGAATCGGCGAAGGCGAAGACCTTGAGGTCCTTTCCCTCGCGCTGGCCGCGCAGCAGGGCCCCCACGTCGAAGGGTCCCGAGAGCTTGGTCCTGGGCCAGTCGAGGTTCTCCTCGAAGACCTCCTTGTGCCGCCACGAGGTCGGGTCTGAAGCGATGCGCTTGGTCACCCTGAAGCCCGCGGGGGGCGTGGGGGTCACCGTGAGGCTGCCCAGGGTGTAGGGAAAGATGTCCA
>QKIM01000195.1 GCA_003249585.1 Deltaproteobacteria bacterium | reverse complement strand
GGGGGTCTTGACCCTGGTCCTCGGTTTGCTCAACGAGACGCTGACGTAGAGGCCCGGGATCTGGTACAGCTCGATGGGGACCTTGACCATGGAGTTGGCCCCCTTGAGCATCAGGGGATGGTGCGAGAGGATGCCGCCGCGCTCCACGGTGAGGATGCCCGTGGACCCATCGAAGGGCGCCTTGATGAGCAGGTTCGCGGTTTCTCCAGGCTCATACTGTTTCTTGTCCGGGATGATCTCCAGCTGTTGGCGGTTCCTCTGGTTCCACCGCTCCCAGGGCGCGAGGTACTCACTGTAGACGTAGAAGCTGGTGGTCGTCTCGACCACGCGCCCCTTCTCGTCGGTGGCCCGGGCCGTGACGGTGTAGGTCCCGCCCTCCTTGAAGCGCAGCTCGCAGGACTCGGGGTTTTTCGAGGTCGTGACGGTGCAGCGACCGGCCTCCACCTCCGTGGAGGTCCACTCGGTGCTCCAGTATTTGCCTGACTTTACGGCCTTGGAGGTGTACTTGCGGGTGGTGGCGGTGATGGTGACGGTCTTGCCCGGGAGCGCACGGCCCCTGATATCGGGAGAGACCACGAAGAACCGGTTGGACTCGGTGCGCTGAATGACGTTCTTCTTGAGCCGCAGACCTATATAGAAGGAGGCGGGATGGACCAGGAGCGACGCCCTCGAGGCCACGCTCTGGCGCGCGGGGTCGAAGACCTGGGCCTCCAGTTGATAGCTACGGGGCTGCATTCCTTCCTTCATGTCCTTGGGGACGGGGTTGGTGAAGGTGAGGTCCAGGTGTCCCTCGGCGTTCAGTTTGCCCTTGCCGCTCTTCCACCCGGTGTTGCCCCAGCGATAGCGGCCGAAGGAGTAATCGGACCAGCCGGGAGGCGTGTAGTAGGCGTTGGAGATCCTCAGTGACCACCTGGTGTCAGCCTTGGCCATGGGTCCGCCAAAGAGATACTTGCCGGTGATGGTCGCCTTGAGGTCGTCCCCGAGGAGGTGCTCGCCACCCAGCCACTTCACGTCCGTGGCGTGTTCGGGCTTGCGGTAGGCGAGGATCCGGATGGAGTGGCTCAGCCAGGTGTTGTAGTGACCGTGGAGCCCTTTGACCTTGGCAGAGAAGCTGTAGTAACCGACGGAGTCGTCGGGTTTGCCTTTGTAGACCACGTGGAAGACGCCTTCTGTGTCGACGGTGGCGACCCCCTTTTTCATGAGCTTGCCCCGTGGATCGCTGATTCTCCACTCGATCTTGAGGTTTTCGGCGCCGTCGAGGGGCTCCACGGTGCCCTTCAGATCCGTGTTCTCCGAGCGGAGGATGCCCGTGAGGTTGACCTCCTCGCCGGGGCGGTAGGGGTTTCGGTCGGTGAAGATGAAATTGCGCAGATAGCGGGTGGAGGGTTTGCCGGTGTACCCGAAGTTGGAGGCATAGCCACCGTCGTCACCGTAGCCTCCCAGCTCGAGGAAGGCCCAGTCCTTCCCGGTCTTGACCACAAGATAATAGGGGGAGTGTGTCCCTGGAAGCTTCTGTGAAGAGGGGAGGTTGGCGAAGCCGGAGGCATCGGTGCGGCCCGTCCAGGAGAGCCTGGCGGTCTTGTCCAGGTTCTTGTTCTTGCGGAAATAGTAGTAGGAGAGGCCCCGTGAGGTCCACAGCTGGATCTCGGCGTTGGCCAGGGGCTTTCCGGTGGACATGGAATTCGCCTGCAGCAGGATCTGGCGGCTGTCGTATCGCGCGGAAAGGCCGATGTCTGTGACCTGGACCAGGGCCTGCCGGAAGGGATTGGAGTAACGGTCCACCTGGAGATCGGTGCTCTTCACCTCGATGAAGAGGGTACCCCCCTTTCCCCCGAGAGCCCGGTCCGGGTTCACGAAGTGGGTCTCCAGAACGTTGCGTTTTCGGTTTATTCTGGTCTTGTAGGTTTTGTGGGCGCCGGGGATGTAGTCCGCCAGGAAGTCCCTGTAGTGATCCTCGTACCAGGAACGGTAGCGTCGGGCCATGTAGAGCGCGAAGGGGAGGTTTTTGGGGTCGATCCTGACCAGCTTCACGGTGGCCGGGGTGTGGTTGTTGTATCCTCGCATGTAGAAGTTTGGACGGTTCCTGCGTTCCAGGACCCCCACGCGTTTCATGGGGAACTGGAGGGAGGGGGAGGCGGCGAGGACCTTGAAGCTGCCCTTCCAGGTCGCGGCCAGCCGCTGCTGGTAGATGTCCTCGAGCCCCCGCGTGACGGTGACCCGATAGGTGGTCTCAGGGCGAAACTCTCCCTCGAGATAGGCGGCGGTGCCGGAGATGTTCACGTTGAAGTTCTTGACCGCAGGCGTGACGTGGATCTTGGCCCGCCCCATCTCCTTGTCGGCCTTGAGGGAGTTGTTGAAGACGACCCTCGGCGTGGATGCGGGGTTGCAGTTGGTGTGTCCGCGCCAGCCGCAGCCGACATGATCAACGGCCAGCGGGGCGTAGGTGTGGAAGTATTCGGAATACTCCCGCGTGCTCAGCAGGGGGCCTTCGGTGGAGCGCATGCCCACGGGGATCACGACCGTGTACCTGGTGTTCTTTTTGAGGAGCCGTTCCGGTTTCATCCTGACCTGCTCCAAGGGTGTTTCGGCATACACCTTGCCTGTGTTCGCCTTTTTCCACCACGTATCGGCCACGGGCTGAAGCCGGATCCTCGCGCCCTGGTTCTCACGGAGGTAGGCGTGTGCCGCCACGTCGCGGGGAAGGACCTTCTGGTTGAAGTAGAGGGTGACCACGGTCTCGGGAATGGCGTGATGGTCCCAGTGGCCCGGGCTGGTGCTGTTCAACCTGACGCGCTCGGTCTCGAAGGAGAAGGTGACCTCCTTGTCGAGCGTATTGCCCACGGCAGATCTGGTCCCGGCGGGGATGGTCACCGTGTATTTGGTGGACTGGGGCAGCCGCGTTCCCGTCTCGTAGGAGAGGACCCTGGTGCCCAGCCATCGCCACTGGCCCCTGGGCAGCGGGGTGATCTGCGCGGGCACCTTGATGGCCCGCTGATCCACGAGGGAGGTGAGGGGAATCATGGGCTGGTTGTACGTGACGGAGATGACGGAGACGTTGTTCACGACGCCCTGGGGGTGGGTCCTGAGCACCTTGACGGGGCCGAAGTCCACGGGCTTCACCACGGGACGGGTCGCGGGGACGGGCCAGGCGGAGAGCTTCTCCGTGGGCCGCTCGGGAGGAGTGGGCCCCATGTATATGGTGAACTTCCTGTCCTCCGCGGTTTCGGTCATGATGGCAAGCCCCGTGAAGTGATCGACCGTCTCCCGGACC
>QKIM01000146.1 GCA_003249585.1 Deltaproteobacteria bacterium | reverse complement strand
CTCCCGCAGCTTCCTCCAGTCAGACGGCAAGGTGCGCAAGATCGCCTCTTTCCTGACCCGGAAGATCGCCGACCGACTCATGGAGATGCGTGAAGAGGACGAGGAAGCCTATCTCGCGATGTGGGAGAACATCCACCCCTACATCAAGCTGGCGTCCATGCGTGACACCAAGTTCTCCGAGCGTGTCGAAGAGGCGGTGGTCTTCGAGAAGGCGGCTGGCGGATGGTTCTCCATCCACCAGCTCCTCACCGAGGCCTACGGGGAGAGCTACAAGGAGGACGCCGAGACGGAACACCACCTCTACTACGCGGTCCCCGGAGAGACGATCAACTCGTTGATCTCCATGTACAACGACACCTCACACCCCGTCATCAAGGCCGAGCCCCCCATCGACTCCCACTATTTCCAGCACCTCGAGGCCCATCACGTGGATCTCAAGCTCAAGTTCAAGCGCATCGACTCGGAGCTGGGCGAGGAGCTCCTGGCGGAGGCCCCCGCCGAGGTCATCGATCAGAACGGCGACACGGGGCGCGACCGCATCCGAAAACGGATCGCCCTCATCCTCGAGGGGCCGGAGATCAAGGTGGAGTGGCTCAAAACCAAAGACATCCCCATGGTCCTCGTCTTCCCCGAATTCGAGCGCCGGTTCCGCGAGATGACCAGCGCCATGCCCAACATGGACCACATGTTCGGCAGCCACACCGCGGTCATCAACGGTAACCACGACCTCATCCGCCGCATCGACCCGGCCCACCGCGACGCGCTGAGCGACCTGCAGGCCCGCGAAGTGATGACCCACATCTACAACCTGGCGCTCCTGCCCCACAAGAAGCTGGAGCCCCAGATTCTGGACGACCTCTTCGTCAAGGCCGGGCGGCTGCTCTCCCATCTCTCCGGAGATTTCGAGCCCGAGCAGCCCGCCGAGGAGGTCGCGGCGCCCGCCGAGACCTCGACGGAAACCCCCGAGACAACCTGATTTCAACCCTCCTCAAAGCCCCATATCCCCCGACAACGGTAAAAAGCGGCCGGGCTTCACTCCCTCGCGGCGAAGCTCCTCGAACACCCTGAAGACCTGCCCCCGACGGAGCTCGCCGGCCCTGTAGAGCGCCTGCAGGAGTTCGACGGTGTCGGCGAACCACAGGGTCTTCACCGCCCCGCGGTCCAGATCGATGATGAGCGCCTTGGCGCGTCCGCCGTGAGCCCATTCCTTGAAAACGGGTCCCCGAGCACCGCCACCCAGAGCGAAGGCTCTCACCCCGAAGGCCCGGAGGGCCTCGATCTCTCCTAGCACGGGCTGACGAAGGGCCACGGGACCCAGACATCGCAGCAGCGCCGCGAAGCGACGCCATCCGGACTTCGGAAGCCGATCCAGGATGAGGACGGGAGACCTCGGGTAGTAGACGGGGATTGCAACGGGCGCCCTTCCGGGCTCGGTGACGGTCGCGCGGGTCACGTCGAGACTCGCGCCGAGGGCGCAGCTCCGATGGGTCCCCGAGCGTCGCTGCGGCTGCCACAGAGAGCGGATGATCAGATGACCTCCCCGCTGAAGATGAAGGGGCTGCGTCTTTGGGCCCTGCGTCACGGTGGCCACGAGCGCTCGCCATCGGATCCGCACCCGATCTGCGGTGTCGAGGGGAGCGAGCCTGCGGCGGTGGGCAAAATCGGACAGGACCGTATCCTTTCCGGAGGTCGGAGCAGACAGGGCCCGAAGGGGGACCTGGCAGGGCCAGCCCAGACAGAGCGTCGGAGGGGCATGGAGGACGGGACGGGACGCCGGACCGGCGCAGCCGGACCAGAGCAGCAGCCACAGCACAGAGAGGGGAAGACGGGATACGTTCAACATGAGACCTCGGGATCTGAGGGTACCCCAAGGCGACACGGAGATAAAGCACCATTCACTTCGGGGCAGGGAACCCGTGTGCATTTACGGTTGGGACAAAACGAGGTACAATACCGTGTGAGGTGATGGCCATCCCCTGCCGCCCTCCAGGAGCGACAGGCTCTATGATCGCCACACGACTCTTCCACCCTCTGTTCATCGCATCGCTTGCCCTCCTGGTGCTGGTTGCGCCCCAGGAGTCCGCCGCGACGAAAAAGCAGGTCCGCGGCAGCCTCGAGTCCGTGGGACTGATCCTCGCCCGGTGCGACAACGCCATCCAGCGGGGCACGGCCTTCGTCATCGACAAGAGCGGCACCATGCTCACCAACGCCCACGTCCTCATGCAGGAGGAGAAGAAGTGCACAGAATTCATTGTTTTCTTTGCCCCTGACTTCATGGTCTCCGTCTCCATCGTGCACATCGACAAGGACCGGGATCTGGCCATCGTCAAGGCCCAGGGCGACTTCTCCATTCCCGCCCTCCCCTTCGCCATCCGTGAGCCCGCCCAGGGGGAAGATCTCTTCGTCCTCGGCTTCCCCGGAGTGGCCTCCATCATCAAGAGCGAGAACACGCTGCGCGACTGCATCCTGTGCCTCTCCAAGACCAAGGGAGGGGCGGACTGCAAGACCCTGTGCCACGACACTCTCAACCCCAAGGTGACCAAGGGGATCGTCTCCTCCCTGTCCAACTGCACCAACGCCGCCATGTGCAAAAAGATGAACCGTGTCATCCAGACCGACGCCGCCATCAACACGGGGAACTCCGGGGGACCCATGGTGAACGAGTGCGGTGAGGTCGTCGGGGTGGCCACCTTCTATATCCGGCGCATGCTGGCGAGGGGATTCAACTACGGCATCGAAATCCGCGATGTCCTCACCTTCCTGAAGAGCCACAAACTGACCTTCACCACCGCGAAGGTGGCCTGCGGCACCCGTGTGGCCAAAAAGAAGAAAGCGGTGCCCGTCCCCGTCATGGCCGTCGACGACGTCGCGCCCTTCACGGGCTCCACCACCGCCGAGATCGAGGAACATCCCCTGGTGAAGTACTGGTTCTTCTATGTCCCAACCATTTTGGTCTCCGTGGCCCTGCTGGTCATGGCGCTCATCCTCTTCGGCGTGCGTCGCAGCGCACGGGCCCGGGGAGAGGCCACCTTGCGCCCGCGGCGACGGCGCACCCTCGTCCTCGAGGCCACCGACGGACACTTCAAAGGCAGCGAGTTTCCGCTGGTCAAGAACCTCACTACCCTGGGCAGGGATCCGGCAAAGTGCAACATCGTCTTCCCCTCGGACACGGAAAAGATCTCGAAAATCCACATGGAGATCCGACAGACGGACGACACCGTCGAGGTCCGGGACGCCTACTCCACCAACGGCACCCGGCTGGACGGCCGCCGGCTCGCCC
>QKIM01000264.1 GCA_003249585.1 Deltaproteobacteria bacterium | reverse complement strand
TTAGTTCACAGTCGTCAATCCAGAACGTGGCTGTCTCAGACGGATTCTCCACCGCAACACGGAAGATGGCTTGCCTGTAGAGATTGGCGATCCCGACGTTGGACATGGTTAGCTGCGTCCATGTGTTCTGCGCCGGATACACGGAGACCTTGGCGATCTGGTTCTCGTAGAGATCCCGCATAACCAGGGAAGCCTTCTGGCCCGCAGCCGTGCAGTAGATCCAGGCCGAGGCTTGGTAGATCTCACCCCGAGTCACCGGAACTATTTGCTGGGCACCTGGATAGTTGTCAACGGGGTTGAGATCCAGATCTGGGTCTATACCCAGCGCTCTGTCCCCGCTATGGGCAGGATCCCCGAAGAGAGCATTGCTGCCCACGCTGAATACGTCGTAACCACCATGAAACTGGTGAGTGTTGGGGTTATACGATTTGGTCCAAGGAGCAGGATCACCCTTACCGCCAAGTTGTGTCTCGGTGATGTCGAAAAGGGATCCATTGGTCAATGATCCGAGATTGACCGTGATAGTGGCGACATTCTGTTCGCCAGGATCTTGAAACTCCACAATCCAGGGATCCCCTTGGGTACCTGATCCCTGAACCGCCACCTCCACGATGTTGCTGAGCAGTTCGAGCGCCGTCTCCATCTCAGTATCAGTGGCGTTCCAGGCGAGGTTTCCCGTGGTCTGGCCGGAGAAGGTCAGGGTGAAGTAACCACCTCCATAAACAGGAGTGGCATCAGAATGACCAGTGGCAGTAGTTCCTAGATAGCCCCTGGTACAGCCAGAGAAGGTGTTGCCGGTCCTGGTCCCCACCAGGATCCACTCTGAGCCTATGACGATCCTGAAGTTGCTGGCGGGAAAGGTGGATCCATCAGTAACTGTGAAGCTGGTCACTACGTCATCAATGGCTCCGTTCAGGTCATCTGCGGATCGGTAGTCGTGCCAGAGACGCTGCTTCTCGTTGAGCAGCCCCGACTCGAACCCTGGGTTGGCGAGGATGTTCTCCCCTCCGTATACCAGGTCTGGGATGAGCGTCTTGCCCGTGGAGCTTGCGGCAGGTACCAGGTCAGACCCAGCCCAGTCCCTCGGGTAGAACAATGTCTTGTCTAGAGCGTCAGCTATCCCAGGACCAACGATCCGAACCTGACCGTCCACTCTCCAGTCCTTGTCGTAGGACCTGGCGTAGAACGAGTGGGTGTTCTTCCCATCCTCGAACACTCGAATGAGGGACTCGACGTTGTTGATCGGATCGAGGATGTCGTCCAACCGGTCGTAATCCTGATTGATGGCGAAGGTCCCTCGTCCCACCCCTCCGAAGTCGTTGGTGTATTGGAGGTCGTCATAGGGAATGGCCGCAATCTTCCTCTGGAAGGTGCCCACCCCTGGGAGGGTCCAGGCTTCGAGGATCGGCTTAGCCATTAGAGATAGGAGTCGTAGAAGTCGATACTCACCGTTCCCGTGGCGGTGAGGCTGTTGGCTCCTGGCTGGAAGTCAACAAACCAGGGCCGGTTGTAGTCACTGAGAAGGTTGTCGGCTGGGCTTCCTCCCTGGGTCACCGTCCAGGCTCCCAGGTCCACCACCACACCAGCAGCAGAAGACTCGATGTAGTCACCGGTGGCATTCACCGTCAACCTTCCAGCAGTTGTGAAGGTGATCACCGCATTGTGGATCGGAGCGTTGCCGTTGTTGGTGAGCACAAGCGCTCCGGTCCCGTTCACGTTCTTGACGCTGCCCTGTCTCCAGAACGGGTAGGGGAGATCCAGTCGAACAGTGAACCTCTTCAGGAAGGTGCCAAGTTGCTTCACCTGGAACGAGTTGAGGACCTTCCCTTCGATCACACGAGTGGTCAATCCATCAGGCAGGGTCCTGGTGATGGTCAACAGTCCTGACGAATGGAACAACCCGAGCAGTGTGTCGATGTTGTCCTGCATGTGCTCCAACGGAGAGGTGGTGACCTGGCCTGAGGTGTTCTGCGGGAACACCGCCATGTTCAGGTTCAGGTGACGTTCCCTGTAGAACGTCTTGTCGGAGATCCCAAACCCAGTGCGAAAAGGATGACGCTGAACCCCGTACTTGGAAGCTGGGAATGAGTCCCAGTCGTCAGTGTCCCTGATGTCGTAGGCCAGGGTTCTCAGGTCCGTGCCGTCTATGTCCCATCCAGTAACAGCCATGATCAACCAGCCGTGGGTGTTGTTTCGAGAAGTCCGCTTGTCTCCAGCACAGCCAGGGCACGCTCCATCTCACCGGTGATGTCGTTCGGTGCTGTTTCAAAGTTCCAGGTGAACTGGTTCCCTCCACCGGTGCCGCTACCAGGACCACCACCGCTGCCACCACCGGTGGTGAAGGCGGGGAGTCCTAGTGACACGCTGGGACCCCCGAGATCCTGATTGAGAATTCGCCTCAGAGTCTCCATCCAGGTGTTGGCCGTGGTGACCCATTGGGCAGCGTTCTTGTCGAACTCCCGGTTGAAGTTGTTCGCCACGATCGGTCCCGCTATCAGAGCATCGTTCTGAAGGTTGGCATACCCAGCATTGATGCCACCCTGGACATCCCCCATTATCCGATCGATGCTGTCCAGTTGGCGCTCGGTGGTCTCGCTACTGATCAGTTCAAACGACTCTTGTAGCTCGGTCAGAGCAAGCTCAAGCTGATCCGGCTTGAGACTGGCAAGCCATACCTGCTTGCTCAGCGGCTGCTTGTCGAACTGATCAATGATGGCGCTGGGAAGGTTGCTCTCCTCCAGTCGCTTCCTTACATCGGTGACAGCTTGAACGTCTTGCTGGAATTGGTCCTGACCAGCTTTCCACTCAGCGAAGCTCTGCTTGATCTTCCCGCTGTAGACATCGAGCAATGGGTTTTGCGCCTCTAGAGAAGAACGAATGTCTCCCAGAGCCGCCTGCACCTGGGTGCGAGCAGTGTTGAACACTCCTTCGATCCCACCCATGATGTCGGCGTAGGCATCTCTTCCTTCCTCGCCCAGAGCGATCACCTGAGGGAGATCCAGTCCGAACTGTCTAGCGAACTTCTGATAGTTCTCCAGATCTTCCGAAGTAATCGGAGTGAACAATCCCTCACCAAGCCCGAACCCCTCAGTGGCAAAGGCTAGGTCTTTCTGGATATCAAATCCTTCTGGCAGGGTGGGCTTAACCGGGATCTCGATCTCGGCAAAGGACAATCCCGCTTCATCCAAGATCTCGATAAACCTCTCCGGATCCAGGACGTCTGTGATATCACCGAACAGGTCACCCTTGGGAATGCTCAGGAACTCGTTCAGAAGATTGGCACCACGACCCTCGAACACCTTGTCCAGCGCCAGAGCCAGCGCCGTGGCTTGCCCAGTGCTGTCGTCAAGACTGTCTACAACGGCATTGAACACCTTGACGAACTGCTCCCGGTCCCCAGTGGCCGCTGCTGCCGTGAACAACGTAGAGATAGCCTGAGCAGCCCGGTTCGCCGCTGGGGTCAGCCCCTTGGTCTGGGTGCCAAGGAACTCACCAGTGACGAGCACGGCCTCGGCAAACTGCTCTAGTTGGGTGGTGGTGTCCTGTAGGTCTCCTAGATCCAGGTTGATGGCTATCCCGGTAGCGTCTTCAAGTAGATCAAGCTCAGCCAACACGTCCTCTGGAGAATTGCCTTTCCACACCAGGTCAATAGCCAGTCCCTCCAGGACATCAGATGCGGCCAACCTCCCCAATTCCTCAGCAATGTTCCTGATATCAATTATCAGATCCAGATTCTGCTCTTTGAAGGCTTGGAGACGTGACTTGCCTTCATCGATACCGGGGAGTGTGAACTCCTGGTTGACCAGACCTAGCGATTCGGCCAGGGCATCAGCGCTCTTCCCAAAGGTGTCCTGTGACTCGACAGCGTCACGTTGCGCTCGAACATAGGCACCTATGGCGGCAGTAGCCGCCACCAAAGCAGCGAGGATCCCAGCAGTAGCCAGGGCCGCTCTAGTCACATTGGTGCTCAGGAACCCCAAAGCCCTGCCTGCGTTAGTGGACACCCGACTCAGGATGGTGGCGTTCCCCGCAGCCTTAGCCAGGTTCTGACCGAAGGTGAGAGACCTAGCAGCAGCGACGGCCATCCCTCCTTGAACAATATTGATGACTCCTTGCAGCCTGGTGAGAACGAACCCAACTGACTTCAAAGCCAGCCCTGCTTTGAGGACCTTGCCCAGAGTGAGCGCCAGGAGTCCAGCAGCACCGATCAGACCGTAGAAGGCCGTGCCAAGCGACACGAAGACCCCCACAATTTCCCTGACCACGGGAACCTTGAAGACCTGGAACACAGCCCCGAGGACGGTTCCCAATCCTTCCGCCACTGGACGAAAGTTGTCGAATACCCCAGCCATCGAGGTGACAACTTCAGTGATGGCCTGTACTGCTGGGACAACAAACTGGGAGGCCATCTCACCAAAGAGGTTCCCTAGTCGATCGAAGGATTCAGTGAGCTTCCCGAAGGTTCTGCCCACAGACTGATCCATGATCCCGAAGGCTCGCTCGGCGGCTCCGGTGGAGTTTTCGACCGAGTCCATGATCCGTGCGAAGTTGGCAGCATTATCACCGGTGACGCCGAGGATGGCCGACACACCTTCAGATGTTCCGATCAGTTCTTGAAGCTTGGAGGTGGACCCACCAACAGCGTCGAATACGGTTTGGAAAGCAGCTTGCAACCCAATGACGGGAACAGCAGCCTCACCAGAGGCGAACCCAGCTTCCTCAAACACAGCATTCAATTCTTCAGTGGGGCGGAGCAAGCCGGTGATGGAAGCTCTGAGGAATGAGATCGCCTCGGAAGTCTTCAAGCCTTGCAGAGTTAGAGCGCCAACTATGGCGAACAGTTCTTGGAAGGAGACACCAGCGTTGGCAGCTAGGGGAGCAACACGGCCAATGTCCTGGGATAGCTCACCGAAGGTGGTCTTACCGAGCGCGACCGTCTGGAACATGACATCGGCGGCTTCGCCAGCCGAGGAGGCTTCCAATCCGAAAGCGTTGACCACGGTGGTGAGTCCGTCCACAGCAGTTGTGAGGTCGGCTGTCCGGTCGGCAATCGCCGCCATCTGGGCGACCTCTAGGAAGTCAAAGACACCACCTCGGGGCACCCCGGCAGAGATGGCTTGATACAACCCGTCAGCTATGTCCCGCTCAAGCCCACCGACATCCTTGGAGACCTGGTTGACCCCAGCACTCATCTCCTGGAAGGTGTCCCTAACTAAAGACGGGGCAGTACCGAACAGAGTAAGAGTGGTTCTTATCTCTCGATCGAGAGCCTGGAACTGAGCGATGTTGGTCGCAGTAGCTGCGGCAAGCGGGAGACTGAACTTGGTGAACACCGCCTGACCGAAGCTCTCTAAAGCCTCGCCAACGATGTAACCCTGAGCCAGTAGAGCGTTGGATAAGTCAGCCGCTAACCCTTGACCGAACCCAACAAAGGAGGCACCAATCTCAATGAAGGCGCTGCCGATCCGGCTCCCTAAGTTTGCCGGTCCAGGCATCTAGCTGTCCCTTCCTACAAACAGTTGAGTGGTCTGAATCCCTCCCAGGATGTCAGGAACACGTTTGTGCTCTGCACCACCCCAGTCCACTGTCTTGGCTAGTGATCCTGCTCCCGGCTCATAGGTCTCACTGATGGGTTCATCATTCCAGGTGAATATCCCCTCGAAGAGGATCCTGAACCTACGCCAGGACATGTGGAACAGATCTTCCAATGAAACCCCATAGTGCTCTGCGAACTTGGACTCGACCTCAGGCCACTGGCGGAGGGCTGTGCTCCATCGCCCAGCCCAACGCCACAGGGGATCTAGTTTCCCTGATCGCCGCCTAACTCCTGCGACAACCAGACCATGAGATCCTGCATGTCTGCCCAATCTGGATCCAGTCCTCTCATCCTTGCCTTGTCCTCCTCAGTGAAGAAGACATCAAGGAACTTGGGGATCCCCTCCACAGAGGTGGCAATGGACATCCAGTCCATGAGCTTGAAAGCTTTGACGTTGAGGTCAACCTCGAAGTCCTCACCCATAAAGGTGAACTTCGCTGTCTTGCCTTCTAGCTCTCTCTTGGCCTCGTCAAAGTTGCGATAACCCTCACTCATGAGGATTACGGAACCTCAACTTGCTCATCGATTCTCATGATGTCGGCACCGGTGCCCTTGTAGGCACGAAGCTCGACACCCATGAGCGAAGGATTTGAACCCTTCGTGTGAGGCACCTCGATCTCAGCCGCCGACACAACATACGGGAGGTAGATGTGCCGGACGCATGCCTGTGAAGACACGAAGTTGAAATCGTTCTTGGCAGTGATGAAGAGCGCCGAGAAATAATCGAAGCTCGAAGTCGCTGCCGGTAGGTAATGCCTCAGGGTGGGAGACGTCATGGAGACACCAGCGGTGTCCTCAGTGATCGTTCCGCCAGAGAGGGCTATCTGAAGGTTCTCCAATGAGAACTGAGCCATGACTCCTCGCATGAGGTACTGGGCCGAGTCCTTCACTGTGATGATGGGGTCCACTAGTTCAGCGGGAGTCCAGTCAGAGAACTCATTGGAGGCCACAAGGGACCAACCATCCTCGGAGTACCCGACGTCTTCCCAGTTACCCGCTGGATCAGTAGTCAGCGTTAAGGCTGTGGTGAAGGAAGGCGCTGCCTCCGGTGAACCCGCTGTGTGGGGGGCCACATAGAAATAACCAGGTCCTAACAGGACCTCCTGCTCACTCCTTGCCATAAGGACTTATCCTCCTACTCGGCTTCGTCGGCCCCCTCTGTTTCGGTCTCGGACTCACTGTCATCCAGAGAGCCTTCCTCGATCTCAAACTTGGGACGGCCTTTGTGCTCCAACCCTATCAGCTTTTTCGCAAGTGTTGGAGACACTTCAGTCCACTGTTTGGTGACCAAAGTTGACTTGGTGACTTGCACAGCGTCCAACCCCATCAATCCAGGATTGACCCTGACTCGTACCTTTTTGCTCATCAGATTCCTTTCACCACGAAGATCGCATCCATCCAAAACCGAGCTTCACCAGTGTCTGGATCTTCTATCTGCTGGATTCCTTCGAGAAGCCCTGTCGCCATTATGAACCCTTTGCCGGTCACGTTGGCCTTGATCAGAGTTCTCACTTCTAGTTCGACGGCTCTGATGAGGCTATCCGCTGGCTCCCAGTTCGGGGCACCGTTGGCCTTGTTCCCTCCCCAGGCATTGAACTGGACCCTCGCTCTGTCGATGGCGGCTTCCGGCAGGGCAGTGATCCCTATGACCCGTTGAACGGTCAGCCAGGGATAGATGATGTCCGTTGAATCCGTGGGGAGAGTGGATGAGATCCTGGTCCCGCAAACGGCCGTGACATTGGGCCTTGTCTTGAGCCAGGTAACGACAAGGTCTACGACTGAGGGGATGAGATTCTGTTCTGCTCGCTGCATGGTCCAGGTCACAACTCATCACTCCTTCTGATGAACAGTTCGATGTCGGCCAACGATGGACGGAGAAACGGGTGAGCAGGGTGAAACCTGGTTCCTAGTTCCTGGAAGATGGCATAGCTGATGTTGGTGCCGATCCTCACATACTGGTCGAACCCTCGCTTGCCAAGCTCATGGGTCAACGACCTTCTAAGGGTTCCGGTGTCTACCGGCGCATACCCCTTAGCCGCCGCCTCGCCAACCTGGCCCACAGCCTGTAGCGCCCTTTCCACGTCTGGACCACCCGCCAACCTTTCGATTGCTTCTCGGTCAAGGGTCACCTCAACTTCTATTTCGTTGATCTTGATCTGTCCAGCCATCAGGGAAGGGCACTCTGATACTGGAGGACGGTCCACTCAGCTTCAGAGCAGCGCACCTCCAGATGGTGGAAATCTCCATTGAGTGAAGTGAACCGCCCCACACGGTTAACGGTGAGCGCTAGGTCTACGTCTGTGAGAACGAAGATGTCCAGTAGCTGGACATCAGCATCGGGATCGAATACCCAAACCAACCACTCATCCCCAGCGCCCTCTACCCATTCGAGCCTGCCAGGGAGATCCGCATCGACTTCGGACAGGAGGACTTCTTCATCACCACCCCAGCCATCAGCGGACTTAGCCCACCGGAGATGCCGGATCGAGCGATCTACTTTCGAGGCTAGAGATGATTTCATGCTCACGTTCCTCAGGCAACTCTAGAGCAATTGTAGATCCGCCCATGAGCACGAGGAAGGTTCTCACCTCTAGGTCAGTCCAGTTAGGTAGTAAGGACAGACTCCCCCGAGCGTATAGCACCGGGGAGGATCCGCCAGGAAAGGAGATGCGAGTCCTCATCCAGCCTTGCGGTAGCTGGATGGCTCTATTGAAGCGGCGTTGAGCCTGCTCCTCAGCGATGAAACTTGGAAAGTGGATTTGGATCATGTCTATCTGCGTTCACTCGTAGCTGCTGATCTTTGATCGCGATACGATCAGCCAGCACTTCAGTCTGTAGTTCCGGAGTCCCATTACTCAACAGTTGAAGAGTTTCATAGCGATCTCCAGGAGTGGCCCTCTTCCACACCGAACCGGCCACCCCTCGTATGGTCCTACCCTCCGTCCGTGCTCTACTGACTTGGGTTGGATCTGGCATCGTTAAACACCCTGTCCACAAAGGCATCAATGGCGTCATCGTCAAGGGCATCAACCAGATACCCATGATCGCCTTTCACTGCTGAGTTGACCTCAGGGGCCGGATTAGCAGACCCTCTCGGAATCGGATAGGGATCTCCTGGGAGGGTGTAGTCCCTCCAGTTGACAATGGACTCCTTGGCATGTTCGAGGCCGTCAATCCGGCGAAGCTCATCGAACAAAACCCGCATCTCGTCAGGAGTCGGGGTCTCGTGATCATCTCCCCGAACAAAGGTGTTTAGAAGCTGGACCTCCTCACCTGTGATCGGATCTATCCTTTCACTACCCGCTCGGTCACGAGAGGAATCTCTCCCCACCAATTTCTTTCCTTTCCGTAACGCCAAACATGCCAGATAACTTCTTGGAGTTCAGCAGGACTATCGGCACTGACCTTCAGTCCAGCGCCCTCATTCCACAGTTCTCGGACTATATCGGCCAGTATAACACGGATCCCTATGGCGAGTCCATCGATCTTGGGATCAGATCCGGCTCCTGCTATCGATTTTCCCTGGTTGGTATTGCCACGAAGGGCAGCGTCCAGCATGTGAAAGTCGATGGTGACATCGCTCATTCCCACCCGATTCTTGAAGTCAAAGATGTTGTTGTAGAACGACCGGACCTTGGTGTCCCCTAGCGCATCGATGACTTCCATCTCACCCCGCATCACCATCACGGCCTTCTCATAGTTGTAGAAGGACGTGGGGACATTGAACCCCTTTCCGAATTCCTCCTTGCGAAGGGCATAGAGGGATCTGGTGGCTTGATGAGCATCCATCTCACTCAGACGAGTCCCCACACGAAGATCCCTTGCCCAGCGAAGAAATTCCCTGCCCTGGACAATCTTGCTGAGACGTGACTTCTCGGAAGTTGCTTCAAGCGCATAGGTGTAGATGTAGTTGGCAGATATTTGCCGGTAGTACTTCTTCAGGAGTTTCACATCCTCCTGGTCCAAGGGAGTGTCCTTCCCAATCTTCTCGGCAAACCAGAGGGCATACTCAAAGTTCAAATCCGCATCCAAGTTGGGGGACATCGCTGCTGCGCCACCAGCGATCCTGCTCATAGGGATCCTTGTCTCAATCGACTTGGCCCTGAAAGCATCGTTCCATTTCTCATAGAATCGATGCTCATCTCTTAGTTCAGGGGCCTCTTCGTACAGCTTCTCGGCCCGATCCAGGATGGCTCGGTACTCTTCCTTCAGTACCGCAGGTTCTGTGATGACCAAAAGACCGTCATCCGTAACGATCTCCCGACGTGACAAGTCATCAAGAAAGCGCTCTCTCCTGGCTTCGGGGAACGCCTCCAACGTAAGAGAAGGATGCCTTCCCAGATCATCGGTCACATAAGAAGTTCGAGACTTGTTTTTGGACCGAAGGGTGTCGATCAGTCCCTCTCGAAGTTGACGGTACTCAGGGATCTCTGCATCGATGTACCCATCAACATCCGAGTAGGAGTCCAGCAAGTTCTTCGTCGCTCCACGGTGAAGGTCGTACATGGAGCGCTGCTTGTTGGTGAATCCGAAATGCGCTGCTGAAGCTTCATCATTCAGCACTTTGGATGTATCGAGATAGATCAGATCGTTCTTGGTGTCATGCCACCCACCGAGGAACCAATCTGGCTTCTCAAGATCAACACGATATTCAGCTATGTAGTCGTCAATTGCTCTTCTGATCTCCGCCTTGGACATCTGACTCACGTTGGTGAGAATCCGTTGGTTCTCCTCAATCGCTACTGAGAACCCCCTTGGAGGCTCAAAGCTGGTGATGATGTCAAACGTGAACCCACCATCAGGTTCAGTGATCCGCCTCGTTAGATACTTGGTATCAACCCCTGCCTCATTCCAGTAAGCCCGATTGGCATTACGAGGTAGCGGAACCAGATAGGCATCATCGGCCAGAACATCTTCCAAGAACTCATTCAAGAATGGAGCGAACCACTGATCACCTTTGGGGACCTGTCTGCTCCGGTAGGCCAACTGTGCTACGTCATCGAATTCGACACGGTCGTATCGACCAGCCCACGCAACCGGATCGCCAAAGTCCAAGATCTCAGCCAGCAACTCTTGGTGGGCTTCTGGTTCCCCACGGAGAACGGCGTGGATGATCTCTGGTGAAACGTCCCCGTCAAGGGTGGGCTGCAAGGCTCGCGCAATCCGTTTGGCAGCAGCCACCTGATTGGAGTTGATCACATCCTCGATCAGCGAAGTCCTGAACTGGACCAGGGTCTGTAGGGGGTTCTCTGACCCGAGTAGGTCGAATCGACCATGCCGACGCAGGGCATCCTCAGCAAACGAGGCAAAGTCTTCAGCCGAACTCAGATCAGGGAACTCATCCAGGATCCTCTCCAAGATGACTTCGGTTAGCTCCTGGCGAACCACAATCTCTTGACCCACAGCACGAGCGTGACCTATCTCATGACGCACCACACGCTCAAAGCTGGAGAAGTCCACTTGAGAATTGAGAGAATCGATCGAGTCGAAGATCAGTTTCCCTTCTCGGTTGGCCACCACATCTGGGAACAAACCAGTAGCTGAGACATACACAGTCCTCTCTTCCACTGCGAACATCCCGAAAGCCCTCCGCCCATCTTCCGTCTCGAAGATCCTCGGGCTGATCACCACCTTTAGAGGACGCTCTCTGAACGGGACCTCATCTAGAACCTCTTCAACAATTGCAGAAAGTCGAGAGGTGACCTCACCGGGAAGGGAAGTATTCGTTACCGGACCTTTGGGTCCCATTCGATAGAAGAGGCTGATGCCCTCATTGGCGTGGTTCTCGATCTGGATGTGCTGCTTTCTTGCCTCTCGTATCAACCCAGCGTTATCGGATTCCCAGATAACGGCGTAACCATCATCAGGATCGATTCCCACGGCATTTCTCTGCAACCTTGACAGGAAGTCCACACGGACACTCGGCTCGGGAACTCGATCGAGTGGTTGCCATGCATCCAGTCGGATGGTGTCCCCACGGAGAGAGGTTCCCAATCTTTGAAACCCCGCAGCATCCTGTTTGAAGCCAACACCGACAGCGACATGAGCGATCATGTCCCCGTTGGTGTCTTCCCATATTCCTACAACAGTTCCGAAGTTCTCCTGTCCGAACTCGTTCTTGTAGGCAATGGTCTCCCCGATCTTGGCTCGGAGTCCCACTGGGTTGACGTACTCATCTATCGCCCCTGATATGTTGAGGAACCCGTTGTCGATGTAGTCATCCAACCTTGCCCTTACATCACTAGAAGCGATCCTTGCGTAGATTTCAGCGATCTCATCCGGATCAGAAGTAGAGAACCCCACCGCTCTGGCCATCTCTTCCAGAATTGGATCAGGTAATCCTCTGATGCTCCCGGCGATCTCATCTGCGAATTCCGCAAATAGCTCGTCTTCCGTTTTGAGAACAAACTCAAGCTCAGAATCGGTGAGAAAGAAGTTAGGAACCCACGCTTCAATTCCGTTGTCCTCGGCTTGTGCCATCCGACCAGCAATGAGGTACCAATCACCGTCGTAGTCCTGGAAAAATGGGCCACCTAGATAGTCCGATTCCCATGCAGCATTACGAGAAGGAAGATCACCTTCTAAAAGCCACTCCACCTCGGGGTCGGTCAACCGAACTAATCGGACAGCAGGATCGTTGCCGAGATAGTCAATATCATCACCCAGCT
>QKIM01000429.1 GCA_003249585.1 Deltaproteobacteria bacterium | reverse complement strand
CCGGTCCCGAAGGGGAGGCGGGATGTTCGGCAGGTAGTTCGCGGTGGTGATGAACAGGACCCGGCTCAGGTCGTAGTCGATGTCGAGGTAGTGGTCGTTGAACGTGTCGTTCTGTTCCGGGTCGAGCACCTCCAAGAGCGCTGCCGATGGGTCCCCTCGGAAGTCCATGCTCATCTTGTCGACTTCGTCCAGGAGGAAGACGGGATTCGAGCTCTTGGCCTTCTTCAAGCTCTGCAGGATCTTGCCCGGCATGGAGCCGATGTAGGTCCGCCGGTGGCCGCGAATCTGCGCCTCGTCGCGTACCCCGCCCAGACTTAGGCGCACGAAGTTGCGGCCGACAGCGCGGGCGATGGAGCGGGCCAGGCTCGTCTTGCCCACTCCGGGAGGCCCGACGAAACACAAGATCGGCGCCTTGGTCGTACCTACGAGCTTCAGCACAGCGAGGTACTCCAGGATTCGCTCCTTGACTTCCCTGAGGCCGTAGTGGTCTTCGTCCAGGATGCGGTGGGCGTCTTGGATCTCGACCTTGTCTTGCGTCACTTCGTTCCAAGGCAGATCGAGGATCCAGTCGACATAGTTGCGCACCACAGTGGCTTCCGCCGACATGGGCGACATCATCTTGAGCTTCTGGAGTTCCTTGCGGGCCTTCTCCTTGACCTCGTCTGACATGTCCTTTTCTTGAATCCGCTTGGCCAGCTCGCGGATCTCGTTCTGATTATCCTCGCCCTCACCGAGCTCCTTTTGGATCGCCTTCATTTGCTCGTTGAGGTAGTACTCCTTTTGGGTCTTCTCCATCTGTTTCTTGACGCGACGCTTGATCTTCTGCTCGATCTCCAGGACCTCGATCTCTCCCTTGATCAAACCGAGGAGCTTTTCTAGCCGCTGGATCGCGTCCTGCATCTCGAGCAGTTCTTGCTTGACCCCGGTCTTGATGGAGAGGTGAGAGGCGATGGTGTCCGCAAGTCTTCCCGGCTCCTCAATGGTTTGAGCCGAACCCACCAACTCAGACGGAAGCTTCCGGTTGAGCTTCACGTACTCGCCAAAGGAGTCCACGACCGTCCGCATCAGGGCGTGGGCTTCCGGTCCCGGCCCGGGATCCTCGGGCATCTCCTCGGCTTGGACCAGAAAGTAGCGGTCGGTCGCCAGGTAGTTCTTCAGCCGGGCGCGGGTACGCCCCTCGACGAGGACCTTGACGGTCCCGTCGGGGAGTTTGAGCAATTGGATGATGGCCCCGACCGTGCCCACGGGGTGGATGTCGCCCGGGCCCGGCTCGTTGACGCGGGCCTCCTTCTGGGCGGCGAGGAGGATGTCCCGGTCCGCGGCCATGGCCTCTTCCAGGGCGGCGATGGACTTGTCGCGCCCGACGAAGAGGGGGATGACCATGTGCGGGAAGACGACGACATCGCGGAGGGGGATGAGAGGGAGGACTCGGTCGGTTCCGCTGTTGCGATTGGCCATGGGCGTCTCTCTCCGGACTTCAGCCGGTGCCGACGCGCCCGGAGTCCTGTCCGCTGTAAAGGATGATGGGGGCTTCCCCTTCGTTGATCACGTCCTCGTTGACGACGACTTCTTGGACGTTCTTCTGGGAAGGGATGTCGTACATAAGATCGAGCATCACGGACTCGAGAATTGCGCGCAACCCGCGAGCCCCGGTACTGCGCCGGCAGGCTTCCTGGGCGACCGCCTTCAGAGACCCGTCGGTGAACGAGAGGGCCACGCCCTCCATGTCGAAGAGCTTCTTGTACTGCTTCACCAGGGCGTTCTTGGGCTCTTTGAGGATGCGCACCAAGGCCGCCTCGTCCAGTTCATCCAGGGAGGCGTGGATGGGCAGGCGCCCTACGAACTCGGGGATCATCCCGAACTTGATCAGATCCTGGGGCCGCACGCGCGAAAGGACGCCCTCGACGCGTTTTTGGCGTCGGCTCTTGACCTCAGCGCCGAAGCCAATGCTCTTGGAGCCCAGTCGCTGCTCCACCACGTCTTCCAGCCCGACGAAAGCCCCGCCACAGATGAAGAGGATGTTGCGCGTGTCAACCTTGATGTAGTCCTGCTGTGGGTGCTTCCGTCCGCCCTTCGGGGGCACGCTTGCCACCGTGCCCTCGAGGATCTTCAGGAGCGCTTGCTGCACCCCCTCGCCGCTCACGTCCCGAGTGATGCTGGGCCCCTCGGTCTTCTTCGCGATCTTGTCGATCTCGTCGATGTAAACGATGCCCTTCTGAGCCTTCTCTACGTCATAGTCGGCGTTTTGGAGGAGATTGAGGATGATGTTCTCCACGTCCTCGCCGACATACCCGGCTTCCGTCAGGCTCGTGGCATCCGCCATGGCGAAGGGAACCCGCAGCACCCGCGCCAGGCTCTGCGCCAGCAATGTCTTGCCACACCCGGTGGGCCCCATGAGGAGGATGTTCGATTTCTCGAGCTCCACCTCGTCGCCGGCCCGGACCGGCGTGTAGATCCGTTTGTAGTGATTGTACACGGCCACCGAGAGGATCCGCTTCGCTCGCTCCTGGCCGATGACGTAATCGTCTAGGAACGATTTGATCTCCGACGGCGCGGGTAGGTCTTCTTCGATGCCGACGTGGGGCGCGGCCTCCTCGGCGATGATGTCATTGCACAGAGTAATACACTCATCGCAGATGTACGCCGTCGGCCCGGCGATCAGTTTGCGGACCTCTTCTTGCCCTTTGCCACAGAAGGAACAGTAGAGCCCGCTCCCTTTACCCTTTCTCGAATTCACCCTGATACGACTCCCAGGCGGATCAGCTGCCAGCCTCTAATTTCGCATGTTTTTCGATAACTTTGTCGATGATACCATACGCCAGAGCCTGCTCTCCATCCATAAAGAAGTCCCGCTCCGTGTCCGCTCCGATGGTCTTGATGTCCTTGCCGGTGTGATGGGCGAGGATACGGTTCAGTCGCTCGCGCATGCGCAGAATCTCTCTCGCGTGAATTTCGATGTCCGTTGCCTGCCCCTGGAATCCGCCCAGGGGCTGGTGGATCATGATCCGCGAGTGGGGAAGCGCCCACCGTTTCCCCGCCGCCCCAGCCGCGAGCAGCAGAGCCCCCATGCTGGCCGCCTGGCCGACGCAGATGGTGCACACATCAGGCCGAACGTACTGCATGGTGTCGTAGATCGCAAGACCGGCGGTCACCAGCCCGCCCGGCGAGTTGACGTAGAGATAGATATCGGCCGTGGGGTCCTCGGACTCGAGAAAGAGCATCTGCGCGATGATCACATTCGCGACGTGGTCGTCGACCGCCGACCCGAGGAAGATGATGCGATCCT
>QKIM01000256.1 GCA_003249585.1 Deltaproteobacteria bacterium | reverse complement strand
GTCCACGGAGACGGAGCCGTCGACCATGGCCCAGGGGTGGGACTCCGGGAAGTATGAGGTGTAGTAGTTATTCTTGATGTTGTTGAGGTGGACCGGAGGCAACCACGCCCACACCTCGGAGCCCGATCCGTAGTTGCGCGTCGTACCGTTCTTCACGAAATACCCGCGCTGCTCCATCCACACCGTCGTGGGATCGTCGGCATAACGGTACTCGCCAAGATCGAAGGCGTGCAGCATACCGTCCTGGGCGCCTACCACGGCGATGGTGGGGCGCTCGGCCACAGAGGCCGTATTCCGCCATGCGTCATAGGAGGCTTTGATGGACGCTGAAATCATGTTGTTGGCGTACCAGTGGGGCGTGATGGGAGGTGTGACGATGGCCGAGGTGGACCGGTGGACGGCGCCCAGCGGCCAGGCCCGCCGCGGCGCCGACGAGGGATTGGAGCCGATGGGGTACTCCCACCCGCGGGTCCACTGGATGACCTGGCGGGCATCATCATCGTCGGTCACGCCGTCACCATTGAAGTCATAGGCCTTCTTCCCGTTGTACTTGGCGTTGCGATCCTGGTTGTTCAGGATCTCGCTGAGCATCCAGGAGTCGGCGGTCGAGGCCTTGAGCTCCATGCGCACCATCCCGTTGTGGGTGTATATCTTACGGGTGTCGGGATCCCGGTTTGCGAGCCCCAGCCCGGCATCCCACTGCTTGACCACATTGGTGTGGTTCGGATCCTCGGGATCGTACATGCTGTATAGATAGAAGTGCCCGCGGTTGCGCGTATCGTTGCCGGTGACGGTCCAGGTCGAGGAGGGGGTCTCGGTTGTGCCTTTCACGACGATATTGGCCAGGGGGATGGGCGAGGAGAAGGCGTAGTCGCCAGCGACGATGGCCTCGTAGCCGATGTCGATGTCGTTCACCTCAGGCTTGCAGTTCTCGTTGGGGGAGATGATCTCAACCTTCCATTTCAGGTGGGAGCCAGTGTACCCGAGGTTGGCGAGATCCAGGGTCACCTCGTCCTCTCCATCGGGGAACTCCACGAGGATCCAGACATCGTTCCCGAGAGAGTCCTGCCCCACGGAGATGTAGTAGTCGATCCGCGTGTCCGGGTAGTCGGTGCAGTTCTGCTTGGGAATGTAGTCGTCTTTTTTTATGTGGACCTTGGTGATGGTGGTGGAGTCGATCATCCCGCTGGGGATCTCGGGCACCACCTCCTGGGAGACGATCTGCCCCCCGTTCTGGCGCTCGATGAGGATGACGATGTCGTTGTAGTCGTTGCCCGAGTTTTCCTCTCCGCCGGGGCCTCCGTCGTAGAGTTGCTCGAAACCCAGGATCCAGCGCGTGGGATCCGTGGAGGGCGCCCCCAAAAAGACGTGGGAGCGGATCCCGTTCTCGATGGTGTAGAAGGAGCTGGTTTCATGGGGAAGGGAGAGGAAGTTGTAGTCCTTGGTGTCCAGGCGATCGATGGCCTCCTTGTCGAGCCACCCCATGACGCCCCCGCAGGTGTTGCCCGGGTATCCCCACTTGTCTGTGTAGGAGCAGCCGATGTCCAACTTGCGGATATAGTCTCCAGAGCTCTTATAGTCAGGATTGAGCACCTTCTTGGAGAAATAGGGCATGGTCCCCACGCGGACCGTGGGATACCAGAAGGAGGCGTTCTCCTTCATGCCCACGGAGCCGTATCGGGCCATGGTGTTGCGGTAGTAGCTGTTGAGCACGAAGACCAGCTCCGTGCCCGAGTCGAAGCTGCCCATCTCCACGGAGCGGTCATCCTCGTCCACCGTGCCGTCGCCGTTGACATCGTAATCGGGAACCCCGTCGTAGGTGGAGACCAGGTCCTTGACCGGCGGGAGGACGAAGGACCCCCACTGCCAGTGCACCACGTCATAGTAGCAGCCCCCCTCACCGAAGTCCCAGCTCAGGCAGGTGACGGTGGTGTTCTGATCCGTGTCGTCGTCTGTCAGCAGATAGAGCCATCCGCCGCCAGTGCTGACGAGCTGCTCGAGGAAGTTGGACACCCTCGGATAGGTCCCGCCGTCGGAGAAGGAAGACCCCGAGAGATTGTAGTAGTCGTAGAGCCACAGCTTCTCGGTCTTGGAGTACTGCCAGTAGCTTGGATAGGGATCGCTCAGGGGGAAGGGGCGCACCAGATAGGGCAGCGTGTAAGGGTCCGTGGATCCTCCCGGTTTTGACCAGAGCTTCTCGAAGAAGTCATAGACGCCGTTGGAAGATCCCGTGCCGTCAACGCCTGTGTCCTTGAGCACGAGGCGCGCGTAGGCGCACACCTTGGTGGCGGCACAGCCGCTCCCCGAGCAGGACTGGCAGGAGTACCCCGTGGCACAGTCGCTGTCGACGGAGCAGGCCCGGTCAGTGTAGTTGTACCCGCTCTGGGTGGTGTATTTGGAGACCCTGTCGTCCCACAGGAACCAGGCGAGAGACTGGGACTGATCCGCGCTCTCGTAAACATAGTGAACGGTGAGGTCCTGCTTGGTGGTGATGGTGATGCGGTTGGTGTCCTCGAGTGCCCGCTGGTCCGTATTGAGCACCAGCTTCCCGCTGACGATGTCCACCCCGCTTGAGGACGTGAAGTCGGAGGAGGTGAAGCCCGTGTCGTAGGTGGTCCGGTCGAGGTTGTCGTAACAGTAGCTGCTCGCGCCGCTGTAGACAAAGCGGTCCAGGAGCCGCGCGAAATCACGGGGAGAGGCCCCAGCCCCGGAACTGACGAGGAGGGCGATGACGATGAAGGAGAAGGTGACGAGAGTCTTCATGGCGCGCTCCTACTTGCGGTTGCTGCGGGTTGATTTTCGGGACGCGGAGTTCCCCTTGTAGTCGGGCAGATACTTGCGGATCCGGCGCAGTGTCTCGAGGCGGTCCCGCAAAAGCTTCTGCGTCTTGACCAGCCGAATCGTGGTCCGCTTGAACTCCCTGCGCACGATCTGCGGTTTCCTGGGCGGGTTGAAGGCCCGGCGCTGGATGTAATGCCATAAAGACATGACCTCCCGTTTGTTGGCGAAGTGACCGACCCGGCAATTGACCCGTGGGTGGCTGCGGCGCGGGTTGGCCAGCCAGCGGTGGAACTGCCGCTCAGACAGCTTGGCGAGCTCCTGATAGAGCTCGGAATTCTTCGTGAGCCGCTTGCCGCTGCTCTTCTCAATGTCTCCGAAACGGCGCCACAGCATGGCGCAGCGCCACAACCGCATGCGATAAACCGTCTTCCCTTCGAGGTAGGGACCTCGTGTGCCCCGGGCGGGAGAGGAGAGGGCGAACGCCGAAGTGATGGTCAGCAGGACGAAAG
>QKIM01000283.1 GCA_003249585.1 Deltaproteobacteria bacterium | reverse complement strand
GTGCTGCCACCCGTGTCGTCTTCGCAGGCAACGAGGGTCGGGACGAGGAGGAATAAAGAGAACAGGGAGGAGAAAAGAACAGGACGAAGGGCGCGGTGTTTCATGGATGCCTCCAGAAGGGGTAAGGGACACGCATTACGGTTCTATAGCATCCATCTGGGGATTTGGGAACCGGATTTCTCTCCGGAAGGCAGAAATTATTGAGCGGGATCACTCAACTTCAAAACCGATGAGGTATGTGTTTTCCGAGTTTTCGTAGCCGACGACCTGAACATAGTAGGTCCCCGTCGCGGGGGCCTCGAAGAGCAGCTCTTCGTCGGAAGTGCCCGATTGACCGTTATTCGGGTCGCAGCAGGGGGTCAGATTGGTGGTCCCATCTGTGTCATAGACGTAGAGGTCCAAATCCTGATCCATGGTCAATTGATCGAAGAACAGGTACACCATCATGAGATCCCCGGCGTTCAGATCGATGGAGTACCAGTCCTCGTCACCCTCGCAGATGGAGAGGTCATCCACCGCGTCTCCGGTCATGACGGGCATGGCGTTCTGCCAGTCGTCATTGGACTCCAGTATATCGGGGGCGCAGCACCCGTTCTCGAGGAGATCGAAGTTCATGGCATAGGTCTGGTTCAGGTTCAGATCCCAGGAGTAGACCGAGACGTAATAGTCCCCCGCGGGGAGGCACTCCATGATGGACTCGTTGTTGGTCACGGTAAGGGAGCTGGCGATCATGCTCCCGGCGGAGCTGTACAGCTCCAGGTCCAGGTCTCCGGAGCCGTGCTGGAAGAGGATCTCGAACAACGACAGGGTGGTGGTCCCCACGGAGACCCGGTACCAGTCCTCGTCGGCCCATCCGCTGTCGGGATCGGCGCACATCTTGAGCCCAGTCTCGCTGAGGTTCCCCAGGACGGGCAGGGAGGTGCTCATGAAGTCATTGTCCTCATAGGCGTCGTCCACACAGCTCACCGTGCTCCCGCAGCTGCCGCTTTCGGGGATGCACTGGCGACGGGAGACGCCGCTGGTTCCCGTGATGGGATCCTGGGAACAGACCGTGCCCGCGGGGCAGCCGTCGGGGTTCGCCTGGCAGTCCTGGAGACAGTAGGAGGAGCCCCCCATGAGGTAGACACACAGATCATACTCCCCACCGCACTGCAGATCCGACTGACAGGCGGTGCAGGGGTCTGCGCCCACGATGGTCCCCGTCGGATGGGTCACGATGAAGGAATAGAGCCCCGTGACAGGGGACATGGTCCGGTGATCGCAGGAGCCCGTCGCGTCGTCGTTGTCCTCGGCCTCGATGAAGTACCACACCATGGCGCTCTGACCCGCGGTCAGGTCAATGACGGGATTGGGAATCTGTACCGAGTAGGTCCCCGACGTGGAGGTGCCGCCCGTCTGGGAGGCTGTCACGGGGACGAACTCCGAGGGATCGGGATCCGTGAGGTTGGATGGCTGGGTGGTGGTGTAGTAGACGACCGGAGGAGACTCGATGCCGACATCGTCCGTCACAGAGAAGGGGACGGGGATGTTCTCCAGGGTCTCCCGGTCCGTCACCTCCGTGTGGGTGATGACCGGGGCCTCGCCGGGGCAGTCCGTCTCGAGGTCCCGCCTGAGGATGATGACGTACCGCTTGCGGGTCTGGTGTCCCTCGCGGTCGTCGGCCACCAGGTTGAGGGTGTACCGGTCGGTCTCGCTGATCTGCTTGGCGGTGGGGCACCAGGAGAAGATGGCTTCGAAGTCCTGGGGCGAGTCCTGGTTCAGGGCATAGCCGTCGTGGATGGGATCTTCGAGGAAGATGTCCACGGAGGACGAGTCGGTGTCCTCCACCAGGATCTCCACATCGATGCACACATCCTTGGTGAGATCCAGGGTGGTTCCGCTCCCGAGGGGCTCGATGAAGACGGGGTAGGGGTTGGTTCCCGTGGAGGCGTTGACGGTGATGTTGAGCACCACGCGATCCTCGGAGGAGCCGTCGGAGACGATGATGTCCACGTTGTGGGTCCCCACGTCCGAGGCGATGGGCGTGAAGAGGAAGTAGGCGGCCTGCGGTCCCGCCGCCACGAGCTGGGGCGGGTGGGTGCGCCCCTCCAGGTTCAGGATGTCCGGCGCCTCGAAGGTGAAGGTGAGGTTCGACGTGTCGGCGTCGGTGGCCACGATCTGCACGGAAAACTCCATGCCGACGTAGGCCTGGTGGGCACCTGCCCCGGAGATGATGTGGGGCGGCTCCCCCGAGGAGGAGGAATCGTCACAGGCCCAGAGCAGGGGAAGGATGAACAGGACGAAGAGGAGTTTTCTCATGGGAATGGCCTTGAACTGTGTAGGGATCTTCAACTAGTCAACACAACCGCCGTAGGTGCCGGTGATCTCGCCGTAATCGACACAGGTCTGCCCCGCGCTGCAGTCGGGGTTGCTGGTCGTGCCGCCGGAGAGATGGCACAGCGCGTAGCACGTCCCAAAACAGGCGGCGCCGGCGACACAGTCGTCAATATAGCTGCAGGCATCACCCACGGCGATGGGGGCGGTGTTCGTCGTCAGGCAGTGCGCGTACTCGATCAGGTAACAGGTGTCCTCAGCGGCACACCCCGTATTGTCCACGGGGTCGCAGCCATCGGTCTGCTTGCACAGATCCCAGTCCGTGGCGTTGCCGCCCACGGTCAGGCCGTAGAGGCAGTCACCGTCGGGACAATCGGGGTTCGTCGCGGATTTGCACAGGGGATAGCAGCTCCCCGAGACGCAGTAGGCGCCGAAGGGGCAGACTCCGGTGAGCGCACAACTGGCGTAGAAGCTCCCCCCGAATTCACTGTCATCAAGGCAGTCCGCCGTGGGAGGATCGCCGCTGACGAGGCCGCAGGTCTGCCCGGATGGACAGGTCGCGGGACCAGAGTAATCCCAGAACACCGTGGTATCGTCGCAGGTGCCCAGGCAGGCGGCATCGGAGACGCAGTCGCTGTCGGCACAGTCCACATCTCCGTCACCGTCGTTGTCACCGCCGTCGGCGCAGCTGGTCTCCGTGATCTGGCAGGTGTACCCACCGGGCCCCACGCGGCCCGCACAGTCTGGATCGAGGCAGTCGATGAGGCCGTCGCCGTCGTTGTCACCGGCGTCGGCGCAGGATGTCTCCGTGGCCTGGCAGGCAATGCCTCCGGGGCCGAGGTTCCCCACACACTCGGAGTCGGCGCAGTCGATAAACCCGTCGGCGTCGTTGTCGATCCCGTCGTTGCAGATCTCGTCGAGGCAGGCGGGGGCGGCGCTGCAGTCACCGTCGTCACAGTCCACGTCGCCGTCGCCGTCGTCG